>CAZWUD010000143.1:1605-4249 GCA_964637055.1 uncultured Candidatus Cloacimonadota bacterium | reverse complement strand
CGGGTTTGATCTGCAGCATGATCTCGCGGTCTGCCAAAACTGCGGAGACCGGCAAGACGCCACCGGATATGGCTTTGCCCAGGATCAGGACGTCCGGACGGACATTGTCATAGTCACAGGCCAAAAGCTTGCCGGTGCGGGCGATGCCACTCTGAATCTCATCAGCCATAAAGAGTACGTTGTGTTCCTTACAGATATCATAGCAGGATTTGATGTAGCCTTCGTCCGGCACAAAGACGCCGGCTTCACCCTGAATGGGTTCCACGATGAATGCGGCCACGTTTTTGCCGTTTTCTTCCAGATATTTCTTCAGAGCTGCAGGGTCATTGTAGGGCACTCTCACGATGCCGGGCAGGTAGGGTCCAAAGCCCTCGTAGCAATCCGGATCTGAAGAAGCGGAAAGGATGGCCAGGGTGCGGCCGTGGAAGTTGTTTTCCGCAAAGATAATGATGGCATTGCCGTCTTCCACGCCCTTGACATTGTAAGCCCATTTACGGGCAAGCTTGAGAGCGGTCTCCACGCCTTCGGCGCCGCTATTCATGGGCAAGACCATGTCATAGCCAAAGTATTCGGTGATAAATTTCTCATATTCACCCAGCCTATTGTTGTAAAAAGCGCGGGAGGTGAGGGTGAGCTGCTGAGCCTGGTCGGTGAGCGCTTTGATGATGTGGGGATGGCAGTGACCCTGATTTACGGCAGAGTATGCAGAAAGGAAGTCATAATAGCGATTGCCTTCCGGATCCCACATAAAGACGCCTTCGCCTTTGGCCAGAACTACTGGCAGCGGGTGGTAATTATGGGCACCATATTTCTCTTCGAGTTCGATTGATTCACGAGAACTGATCGTTCCGTATTTAAGATTTGTGGACATGTTTCCTCCATCTAAGGTATTATTGTTTCAATAGCTAAAACTGTATCTGAAGGGACTGCTTAACTGTCAAGGGGGATTTTGCCGGATGCGTCATAAAGCACGTCAGGATCACTGGCGCTGCCGGCTTTTTGGGATCCGCTAAAGATGTGATTGCTCGTGATATCCAGCTTGATACTGAGCGCTGTGACATAGAAGTAGTTATTATGCCGGTCCCGGATCCTGAGGTCATAGTAACCGGGGCTGAGGCTAAAGAATTCATGCTCTCCGGTGCGCAGATCACGATCCAGCAGGTTGGCAGACCAGTCGTAAGTGCTGGCCGGGGCAATCTGCAGAGCACGGATCTCCAAGCTGCCGCTATTGTGCAATCTCAGTGCTCCGCAATTTGGCTGCAGACTCACGTGTCTGGAGCCGGAGCCTTCCGTCTCCACCATGATATTCCCCGGCAGGATGTGCCTTCCCCAGTATCTGAGATTTACGATCCCTGGGGATGAAACGGCCAGTCTGATGCTGCCCTGGGGGCGGATATAACGCTCCGATCCGGACTCTGTGCTGATCCAGGCATCGGCTGTGCTATCATTTTTTATGATGATTTCCTGATCATAAAAACAGGCGCCAATGATGAGCATCATCAGCGCCAATAGGGATAGGTAGATTGTTCTCATGAATATCTCTATTCGCCCACCACCTTTGAACTCTTGGTGCGCACGGGCTTTACAAAGGTAAATTCCGGCTCTTTTTCACCAGTGACTGCCTTTTTGGTGATCTGGCAGCTCTTCACGGTCTTGAGATCCGGGATATCATACATGATCTTGAGCATAAAGCGTTCCATGATCGAGCGCAGACCGCGGGCACCGATCTTTTGATCGATGGCGACACGGGCAATCTCTCTGAGTGCATCGGTATCAAAATTCAGCTTCACGCCATCCATATCAAAGAGCTTCTGATATTGCTTGCAGATGGCGTTTTTGGGCTCTGTGAGGATATCGACCAGGGCGTCTTCCGAGAGCTCGTGAAGGGTACAGATCACCGGCATGCGGCCGATGAGCTCAGGGATCAGGCCATACTTCAGCAGGTCATGGGGATTTGTGCGGTCAAAGATGTTCTTCTCTTCTGTATTTTGCCCCAATTCCACGTCAAAGCCAATCGCCTTTTTATCCGTGCGCTGCTTGATGATCTTTTCCAGACCAAAGAAAGCGCCGCCGGCGATAAAGAGGATATTTGAGGTATCGATCTCAATGAATTCCTGCTGGGGGTGCTTGCGACCGCCTTTGGGCGGGACATTGACCTTGGTGCCTTCCAGGATCTTGAGCAGGGCCTGTTGCACACCTTCTCCGGAGACATCACGGGTGATAGAGGGAGTCTCGCTCTTGCGGGAAATCTTGTCGATCTCGTCGATATAGACGATGCCACGCTCTGCGCGTTCCACGTCATAATCCGCATTTTGCAGAAGGCGGACCAGGATGTTTTCCACATCTTCACCCACATATCCGGCCTCGGTGAGGGTGGTGGCGTCACTGATCGCAAAGGGCACTTGCAAAAAGCGGGCAAGGGTCTGGGCAATGAGGGTCTTACCGCTGCCGGTGGGACCGATCATCATGATGTTGCTCTTTTCCAGATCCACTCCGTCATCTTCCTTTTGCCAGAAGATGCGTTTGTAGTGGTTATAGACCGCCACGGAGATGATCTCTTTGGCGTGATCCTGACCGATGACGTATTGATCCAGATAGCTCTTGATCTGGCTGGGGATGGGGGTCTCAAATTCCTGCAGATCGG
>CAZWUD010000143.1:0-1505 GCA_964637055.1 uncultured Candidatus Cloacimonadota bacterium | reverse complement strand
TCATAGGCGCGTTCTCCGCGTCCCACTTGTTCGATTACCATTGGAATGTAATTCATGTCTTTCTCCCTTTGACTTTAAAAGGCTTTGGGTTATTCTTCAGTTTTTTCTCCGGCATCTGCCTCGGGCTCTGGGCTTGTGACGGCCTCAGTCTCGGTTTCCGGCAGTTCTTTCTTTTCTTCTTCAGGTTCCGGGATAAAGTAATTTGCTGTCTCGGCCAGCTTGCGGAGGATAAAGTAGTTTCTCACGCCGTTTTTATAGTCTTCTCCGGCGATTTCCTCTTTGTGAGCTTCTTTGTATGCAGCCACGGTGTTATCGGCCAGGATGGCTTCGTGAGTGACGTATTCCTCGATCATCTCATCGGTGATCTCCAGCTCCACTTTGTCGCGCAGGCTACTGAGGATATACATGGTCACCATTTCCTGAGAGATCTGCATCTGATACTGGTATTTCAAAAACTGCTGATACTCTTTCATGGGATGCTTCTCTGCTTCCTGAGTGGCCAGATAGTCGATGGTCTTCATGGGCAGCTCAAATTTGTTGTCGGTAAAGAGCTTGCTGACGATGGCGTAGTTTTTGATATCCAGGTTTTTATGCTCATTGGCCAGGCTCATGTCTTCACTGATCTTGGCGCGCATAGCGGCCATATCGTCAAATTCCATATCGCGGGCAAATTCGTCATTCAGCTCCGGATAATCCGTTCTGGAGATGGCATTTACCATGACGCTCACCGGATATTCCTGGTCATTTTCGACCTGGATCTGGGAATCCTGACAGACCAGCTTGATGCTGCTGCCTTCGAGATTGGCCTCGATCACTTCACCGATCTTCTTTCCGATGAGTTCCGGCAAAGCTCTGCGTTCTGGCGTGCTGCCTGCAAAGAGAGATGCGTTTTTCTTGATCTCTTCATCGTCGATCTTCAGGCTCAGTTCACACTCCACGTGGTCGTTTTCCAGAGCTTCTTCGGCATCGATCACGCGGCCATTTTGCTGACGCAACTCTTCCAGATATTTGTCCACTTCACTTTCAAGGGTGATGGGATTGTGGGGCACGTCAAGATTGTCCAGTTGCTTGAATTCCAAAACGGGCTCGTGCTCGATCTCGATCTTGATGGTCATATCGCTGCCCTTTTCCCACTGGACATCTTTCACATCCGGAAAGAGGAGATATCGGATCTCATGTTCCCGCGAGGCTTTGTCAAAATAGTCATTCACGCTTTCCTGATAAAATTGTTCTTTGAGGGATTCGCTGTACATCCTCTCAATCATAGTCAGGGGTGCTTTCCCTTTGCGAAATCCGGGAATGTCCACATGTTTGGCGGCTTTGCGAAGATACCTTCCCCATGAGTTTTGGGCGTCTTCGGCGGGGACTGTGATCGTGATCTCTTTGGTCACTTGATTGATGGCATTAAAATCTACCTTCACTTTATTCTCCTTAATTTCAAAATCAACTGATTGGTGCGAAAGAGGGGACTCGAACCCCTACAGGAGTGAACCTACTGGATCCTA
>CAZWUD010000142.1:0-4256 GCA_964637055.1 uncultured Candidatus Cloacimonadota bacterium | reverse complement strand
CAATCCAAACGTTGACGTTTTTTGCCATAATTCTATTCCTCTTGTCTTATTTTTGAGTTATCGTGATGAATTCATCACGGAAGTTTTCGATAGCACTGCGGATGGCCATTATCGGAGACTGGCCCAAAGCGCAGAATGAAGTTTGAAGCATTGATTCGGCAATCGTCTGCATCAGCTCGACATCTTCCATCGTTCCTTCACCTTTTTTGATCTTGGTGATGAGGCGGTAGATCTGTTGAGTGCCGACTCTACAGGGGGAACATTTGCCGCAAGACTCATGGCGGAAGAAGCGCAAAATGCTCCACAGCATATCCACTATGCTCTGGTGCTCATTCATCACGAGGATGGCGCCACTACCTAATACGGCAGCATATTGATCCAGGCTGGCCAGATCCATTTTGACATCCAGCAGACGCTCGGGCAGGAACATACCTGCTGCGCCGCCGACCAGAGCCGCTTTGAATTTGAAGCCTTTTTTCATCCCGCCGGCATAATCGTTGATTATGGTGCGTAGGGTAGTGCCCATATCCGCTTCACAAAGTCCGGGATAGGCCACGTCGCCAAGGATGGTATAGACCTTGGTGCCTGTGCACTCGGGGGTGCCGTATTTCTTATATGCTTCCGCACCCTTATTGATGATAAAGGGTACATTTGCCAGGGTCTCGACATTGTTTACCACTGTCGGCGCCTGCCAGAGGCCTTTGACTCCAGGGAAGGGCGGTTTCCAGCGTGGGTTACCACGGTTTCCTTCCAGGGATTCGATCATGGCAGTTTCTTCGCCGCACACGTAAGCTCCGGCACCGATCTTGATCTTGATGTCCAGATCAAAACCGCTTTCGAAGATATTCTTGCCGATGATACCGTAATTGCGGCAGTCATCGATTGCTTTTTGTAGACGCATGATGCAGAGTTTGTACTCGCCACGGATGTAGATGTATGCCAGGGTGGCACCGATGGCGCGGGCGCAGATCATGACCCCTTCCAATAACTGGTGAGGATCACCTTCCATGATCAAGCGATCTTTGAAGGTTCCGGGCTCGCCTTCGTCGGCATTTACCACCACATATTTTTGCTCAGCTTCCAAGGGCGCGGTAAAGCTCCACTTCGCACCCGCAGGGAATCCAGCGCCGCCGCGTCCACGGAGGCCGGAAGCTTTCACTTCTTCCACAATGTCGTTTGGTTTCATCTGAGTCAGTGCTTTTTCCCAGGCCTCATAGCCTCCGGTACCGATGTAGTCATCAATGCTTTCGGGGTCGATGATTCCTGAGTTACGCAGGACAATGCGGTTTTTATAGTTAAATTTGGGATTGAATTTACCCGCAGTATCCAGCATCAGCCGGGCTACCGGACGTCCCTTGAGGAAGTGTTCCTGTACCAGTTCAGGGAGGTCGACTTCCTTGAGGTTTTCATAGCTTACGTTTTCCGGATAGACCGTGAGGCAGATGCCTTTGCCAAAAAAGCCAAGAGGACCGGTTTCCAGGACGTTGATTTCGTCCGCAAGACCGTTTTTGCTGAGTTCAGCTCTAAGGGCTTTGATGAAGCTATGCACTCCGGCTGCGATGGAGGTTTCGTTTATGCCAATCAGCACATGGGAGCGATAGTATTTCATTAGTTCCTCCCTCTGAGTTTCTCGATGATATCTTCCACTTTATCTTCGGAGAGATCACCATATACATCTTCGTTGATCATCATCACCGGTGCGTTTCCGCAAACACCCAGGCAAGCGCAAAGCTCCAGGGTGAAGAGGCCGTCTTTGGTGGTTTCACCGACGGAGACACCGAGCATGCTTTTCAGTTTGCGCAGGATATTTTCTGATCCCTTGATGTAGCAAGGTGGAGATTCACAAAGACGGATGATGTTTTTTCCGCGAGGGCTGGTAGAATACATGGAGTAAAACGTGAGGACTCCATAGATGTGATTTTCGGGCAGCCCCAGATATCGGGATATAGCCGTAACGGCCTCAGCAGAAATGTAGTGCTGAGGATGGGTATCCTGAATATCATGCAGAATATAGATCAGGTTGTCTTTTGTGGGGGTATATTTTGCGCATATTTCTTTATACATATTTTCCCCTTTAATCGTAGTAAGAATTTTTGTCTTTGGCCAGTTCGGCTCTGTGATCGGTCACCTCCGGGTGCATCCCCGGAATTTTGCTAATAGCCTTGACCGGGCACACATCAAAGCAGTTTCCGCATTTCACACATGGGATCTGAGTGATGGTGTATTTTTCCTCTCTGGATCCACTGATGCATTCCACAGGGCACTTGCGGGCACACAGTGAGCACCCGATGCATTTGTCCTTGTCGATATTGTAGTGCGTTAGATCCATGCAGACATTGGTGTTGCAGCTACGATCTTTGATATGGGCTTCATATTCTTCCCGGAAATAGCGGATGGTAGAAAGCACAGGGTTTGGTGCAGTCTGTCCCAGGCCACAAAGCGAGATCTTTCTGATGGATTCGCCCAAACGCAGCAATTCATCGATGTCACCTTCGCGACCGTGGCCGGCAGTGATGCGTTCGAGGATTTCCAGCATTTGCTTGAGACCGATACGACAGGGTGCACATTTTCCGCAGGATTCTTCCACGCAGAATTCCATGAAGAACTTAGCCACATTCACCATGCACTTTTCTTCGTTCATCACGATCACACCGCCGGAACCCATCATGGCACCGCGTTCTTTGAGACTTTCGTAATCAACCGGAGTGTCCAGATGTTCCACGGTCAGGCAACCGCCGGAGGGCCCGCCAAGCTGCACAGCTTTGAATTTGTGATCGCCAGATATGCCGCCACCGACATCAAAGATCAGCTCACGCAGAGTGATGCCCATCGGGACTTCGACCAGGCCGGTATTTCTGATATCACCGGTGAGGGCAAAGACCTTGGTGCCGCTTGATTTCTCGGTTCCCATCTGGGCAAACCACTTGGCTCCCTTAAGGAAGATAGTGGGGATATTGCCAAAGGTTTCCACATTGTTCACCACGGTGGGCTTGCCCCAAAGTCCCTGAGCTGCAGGGTATGGAGGCTTGGGAGTGGGATTGCCGCGTTCACCCTCAATGGAGTGGATCAGGGCAGTCTCTTCTCCGCAAACAAATGCGCCGGCACCGGTGCGGACTTCCGCATCGAAACTGAAGCCGCTATCAAACACGTTTTCGCCCATGATGCCAAGCTCTTTGGCTTGTTCAATGGACATTTTGATGCGTTGGATAGCCAGGGGGTATTCAGCACGAATATAAAAGAATCCTTTGGTAGCGCCCATGGCGTAGGCTGCGATCATCATTCCTTCCAAAATGCGATGGGGATCACCTTCTAAAAGGGAACGATCCATGAAAGCTCCGGGGTCACCTTCGTCACCATTACAGATGATGTATTTCTGATCGTCTTTGCGATCATGCACCATCTGCCATTTAATGTGAGTGGGAAATCCCCCGCCCCCGCGTCCGCGCAGGCCGGATTCTTTGACCACGTCGATGACGTCCTGAGGTGTTTTTTCGGTGAGGATTGTAGCCAATGCTTCGTATCCGCCGGTAGCGATGTACTCTTCCAAAGATTCAGGATTTATGTACCCGCAATTTTCAAGAGCCACTTTTACCTGCTTTTGGTAGAAAGGCAGTTCTTTTTGTACTGAGAAGGTTTTTTCTTCCTCCTGCAGCATCAGGCTGGTTACGGGACGTCCCTTGATAAAATGCTCACTAACTATGGTAGGCACATCATATAAAGTAACCTTTTTGTAAAAGATACCTTCAGGATAAACCACCATGACAGGAGCATAGTCACAAGGGCCCATACATCCGGTCTCAATGATGTTTACTTCGTTTGTGAGGTTGTGCTCTTTGAGCACTTCGTGAAAGCGTTCCTTGATCTTCAATGCGCCTGAGGACACACAGCCCGAGCCGCAGCAGATCAGGAGGTCAATATGTTTCAGAGACATTTAGTTCCTCCTGCTTCAGTCGCCGGAAGCGACTACATAGTCGGATACGACTCTGCCATTTACGATGTGCTCGACCACTACCTTCTTAACCTTGTCCGGATTCATATTTCCGTAAGTTACAGTCGGCTTACCCTCCTCAATGAGGTCCACCACGGGTTCCATTGCAGAAAGCCCCTTTTCGCCGGTTTGAGTAACCATGACGTCAGTAAGGTTTCTTGCTGTGATCTCTTCCAGGAATGTCTTCATCACGTCACGAGCGCCCATGGCGATTCCGGATGTTCCCATCCCCACCACGATTTTTATGCGTACGTTGCCGCCACGAAGC
>CAZWUD010000141.1:0-4286 GCA_964637055.1 uncultured Candidatus Cloacimonadota bacterium | reverse complement strand
GCGGGTAAGGCGTTTTTCGTCGTATTGCATATATCCTCCGCTTATTCAGCTTTTTTATTTTTCTTAAAGATCTTTTTGAATGTATTTTTAATCTTGGCCCGGCGGCGTTTCTTGCGCAGCCTGGCTTGCGCTCGTCTGTCACGATTCAGCTCTTCATCCAGTTCGTCTATGCGCTTTACCAGTGCCCTGATGTATTCTTCCTTTTGGATGAGGAGCGCAAAACGCTGATACTTTGCACTATCAAAGACGATCTCGGCAAAAGGCAACACAAAATACATGACCTGACTGCCGATGCTGTGCAAGGGGTGCAGGGATTCGATTAAAAGAATCCCGGCGGGGGCCAGATGCCGCGTGACGATGAAGCGGGCGACCTTGTCGATCATCTTGTGTGCTTCTTCATCGCTGATCGTCGTGATGATTTCCTGATATTTATAGTTCATAATTCTTAAGCTCGGGTGGCTGTGAATCCTGCCACTTTCGCCGCTCCGGCCTTGTAAAGCTCGCGGCTCAGTTCGTTTAGGGTGCTTCCCGTGGTAAAGACGTCATCGATCACGATCACGTTTTGTCCACGTATCTTGCCACTGTCCTGAACCCGGAAAGCGCCGGCAAGGTTTTTCAGGCGCTGCTCACGTTCGAGCCAAGTCTGGCTTTGGGTATAACGCTTCCTTTTCACCGGGTTGATATAGCTCTTGCCGCTGAGTCTGGCCAGCTTTTTGGCAATCAAAACGCTTTGATTGTATCCCCGTTCCCGCTTGCGAACCAGATGCAGCGGCACTGCCAGAATCAGGGGGTAATCCTTAAATTCAGGATACTGTGCGAGGCTCTCATTCATCATGTCTGCCAGATAGTCGGCTGGGCTGCGGTAGCCGTCGTATTTCAGCCTGTGCACCAGATCGGTGACGGGCGTCCGAAAATCAAGCGCTGCCCGGGAAAATTCAAAGCTGAACTGAGTGTGCTGACAGTTTTGGCAGTTAGCATCTTCCAAAAGAGAGCCGCATTTGGGACAAAATTCACCCTTCACGACCGAGACCTGGCTGGCGCAGGCGGGGCAGAGGCATCCGTCCGTCTTCGAGAGACGGGCATTGCAGACCATGCAGGCCCGGGGAAAGAGCAGATCAAGCCCGGCTTGCAAAGTGCCTTTCAATCGCGCTAAAGATTTGCCGGCCATCTTGGCTAATGACGCTGTCTGTGGCGGAACGTTCCGGATGGGGCATCATGCCCAACACGTTTCGGCCCTGGTTTACGATCCCGGCGATATTGTCCAGCGCTCCATTGGGATTTGTTTCTGGGGAGCTGATTCCAGCGCTGTCACAATAGCGGAAAAGGATTTGATCATTGTCCTGCAAAGCCTTCAGCCCTGCATCGTCGATATAGTAATTGCCCTCTTTGTGGGCAATGGGGATGTCCAGGATGCTGCCGACGGGGATTCCCGTGGTGAAGGGGCTGTTTGCCGTCTCCACGCGCAACATCTGATGCTGGCAGATAAAGCGCAGAGACTCATTCATGCGCAATGCTCCGGGAAGCAGGCCGGTCTCGGTGAGGATCTGAAATCCATTGCAGATACCCATCACCAATCCGCCTTTTTTGGCAAAGCTGATCACCTCTTTCACGATTGGGGAAAAGCGTGCCAAAGCACCGCAGCGCAGATAGTCTCCATATGAGAAACCACCAGGCAAAATCACCAGATCGGCATTCTCCAGAGAGTGGTCTTTGTGCCAGATCATCCGGGTTTCATGGCCACGACTGCTAAAGACCTCATGCGCGTCGCGATCGCAATTTGAACCGGGGAAAGTGATCACACTTACTTTCAAGACTTAATCTCCTCCAGCTCAAAATGATAGGACTCCGTGTTCGGATTGGCCAGCAGGCTATCGCAAATTCTGGTGCATTGCTGCTTTACTTCCTCACGGTCATCACTATTAAATACAATCTCAATATACTTGCTAATGCGGGTCTGCTGAACCTGGTCAAAGCCCAGATTATGAAGAGTATTGGTCACAGCTTTGCCCTGCGGATCTAACACGCTGGGTTTGAGCTGCACAAAGATTTTGGCTTTTAACATGACACTTCCAACTGTTTTTTTTGTAGAAATTCCATAATTTATGCAAAAGATATTTAGTCAACTGATTTATTTAGGAATTAGATCCAAGAGCCACAGGCGAAATCCCTGGATGTGGGTATTTTGCCCCAGTGCAGTCGATTTTACGCCATCATCGAACCGGCAGATATCTTTATTTGATCTTATAGCGTTTGATCTTACGGCTAAGGGTGGATTCACTCATATTGAGCAGTTTGGCCGCTGTCTTTTGTCTGCCTCCGGTCTTGCTCAGCGCTTCGATGATGCGATCGCGATCGATATCCTGGATATTGCGTTCGATCAGGCTGCCGGTCAATTTCCGATCCCGCTTAAAAGCACCGATATTATCCAGGATATCACTGGTCCAGACGGGTTCAAAATAGAGGATAAAGATGCGCTCGACGATGTTTTTGAGCTCGCGGGCATTGCCGGGAAACCTGTATTCTCCCAATCTGGCATAGAAGGAATCGCGGATCTGAGGCAGACGCCGATTGGTCTCACGCGCAAAAGTGCGGCAGAAACTATCCACCAAAAGGGGGATGTCCTCCAGTCTGTCACGCAGCGGTGGGATCTCGATCTCCAGGGTATTGAGGCGATGCATCAGGTCTATGCGAAATCTCTGGGATTCCAGGAGTTCCAGGCTGTCATGTTTTGTGGAAGACAGGATCTTGCAATTCAGTGGCAGGCTTTTATCCGAGCCCACGGGGCTAAAGCGTTTGGTATCAATGGTGCGTATCAATCTGGCTTGAAAATCCAGCGGCAGATTGGAGATCTCATCGATGAAGATAGTGCCATTTTCAGCCATCTCAAAGAAGCCCTTGCGGTCCTCTGAGGCTCCGGTAAAGTCGCCTGCTGCTGCGCCAAAGAATTCCACACCAAAGAGTGAGGCAGAGATGGCGGTGCAATTGACCGGAATGAAGGGTTCATTCTTCTGAGGAGAGCTGTAGTGAATCATCTGTGCCAGTACTTCTTTGCCGGTCCCGCTTTCCCCGAGGATGAGCACGTTTGCCTCGCGGTGCATTGAGGCAAATACGGCACTGTCTATCACCCGTTTAGCCGCCTTGGAATTACCGATAAAGCGGGTGGATTGACGGCGCACAATATCACTCATCAGTTGGTCATATTTTGACCGCAGAGACTTGGAATCTTCGATAATCTTGTGCAGTTTGCGGTCGCTGTATTGACTGTGACTCTGTTGCAATTTTGTGATTAAGCTTTGGGAATAGCCATCCAGTTCCCTGAGTATCCCACATTCCTTTTTATAGTCTCGCTTTTGGCTATAGTAATAAGCCATATTACGCAGGGTCTTGATCAGTTCTGGGATCATATCGTTTTCTTTGTAATAATCCACAGCCTTGCGCAATCTCTGGATTGCTTCGTCCCAACGCTCTTGAGCGATCATTGACACGGCGATGTTTTCAGAGAGGCTGATCTCCATCCTGGCCAGCTCTTTGCCCTGGATGATCTCTTCGGCTTTGAGCTGGTAGGCCAGTGCCTCTTTGCTCTGATCCAGGATGTTCAGGCTGTTTGCCAGATTGTTGTACATCTCAAAAAGCATCAGCGGCAGTTCCAGCTCAGATGCCTCAAGTGCCTCCAGGCTTTTCTGGTAAAAGTGCACCGCGGCCTGGTGGTCGTCCAAACTGCTCTTCAAAAGGGCATAATTGTGGTTAATTTCGATTTCGTAGATAGGGATGCGGAGCTGCGCAATCAGGCGGTTACCGATTTCATAGAAGTGTTCTGCATTCTTCTGTCTCTGCAGCCTGGCACAGGCGGATATCAGACTCAAGCTCAGCTTCAGAGAGCAGATGCTCATCTGATGAGTGGAGCTCACGTCGTAAGCTGCGCTATAAAAGTTCAGCGCCTGGTCATACTGGTGCATCATCTTGTATATCTTCCCCAGCCATGCCAATAGCGAAAAGCGAACATAGGGGTGTTCCACCATATACACTTGCTCTGAGATTTTCTGAACATTGGGTTCCATCTGCTGGCTATCATGATGTTCATTGATGATATACAAGCATGAGGCCATTAGCTTCACATCTTGATTTTTGCAGGAGCGTCCCCGGATGTAGACTTCATCAATGTAGCTCTTTTGAGCCAGCCTATCGCCTTTTTTGCCGTAAATGCTGATGACGGTGAGGAGGTTGAGAATCTCCAAAGACAGAATGTCCTTGTCCTTGAGAGTAGCATTTAGCTTTAGAGCTAGATC
>CAZWUD010000140.1:0-4289 GCA_964637055.1 uncultured Candidatus Cloacimonadota bacterium | reverse complement strand
TACCGAGCCCATGGACACGTGATCTTCCTGATTTGCGGAGCTGGGAATGCTGTCTACCGAAGCAGGGTGGGGCAGGACTTTATTTTCTGAGATCAGGGAGCCGGCGGTCAATTGGGCAATCATATAGCCGGAGTCCAGACCCGGACGTTTGGCCAAGAAGGGCGGAAGACCGCGGGAAAGGGCGGGATTCAGCAACTGCTCCATGCGGCGCTCACTGATATTGGCCAGTTCACTGATGGCAATGGCCACGGTGTCCAGAGCGATAGCCAGGGGCTCTCCGTGGAAATTACCACCGGAGATCACTTTATCTTCATCGGGGAAGATCAGGGGGTTGTCGGTAGCGCTATTGATCTCTATCTCCAGCACTCCGCGAGCATAGGCCAGGGCATCCCGCACTGCGCCGTGAACTTGCGGCGTGCAGCGCAGGGAATAAGCATCCTGCACGTTGTCACAATTCAGATGTGACTCTCGCAGAGGGCTATCTTTCAAAAGTTTATAGAGGTTTGCAGCCGAGTGTTTTTGCCCGGGATGGGGGCGCAATTGGTGAATTAACGGGTCAAAAGCATTTGTCGTGCCCAAAAGCGCATCGATGGACATTGCCGCGGTGATATCGGCCTGGGCGCAGAGAGCTTCGGCCTGCAGCAGGGAAAGGGCTCCCACCGCCGCCATAACTTGCGTGCCGTTATTCAGCGCCAAACCTTCCTTGGCCGCCAGCTTAACCGGAGTGATGCCGGCCTTTTTCATGGCCTCGGCACCGCTGAGCCGCTGACCTTTGTATAGAGCTTCACCTTCGCCGATCAGCACCAGCACCAGATGTGACAGAGGAGAGAGATCTCCGCTGGCGCCCACAGAGCCGCGTTTGGGGATGATGGGATGCACGCCTTTATTTAGCATATCCACCAAAGCTTGCAGGGTTCCCAGGCGGATGCCGGAATGACCTTTGGCCAGCACTGCGATACGCAGGAGCATGACGCCGCGCGTGATCTCTTCGCTATAGGGTTCGCCCACACTGACAGAATGGCTGCGGATCAGGTTGAGCTGCAATTCGGCGATGTTTTCCGGGGGGATATTGACCGTGCTGAATTTGCCGAAACCGGTGGTAAGACCGTAAACGACGTCACCATTAGCGATCACTTTATCTACATATTCACGGCATTTCTTCACTTTATCGATACTGGTCTCTGCCAGGCGGATGGGTTTGCGATCCAGGGCAACTTTCCCCACAGCTTCCAGGCTGAGAGTATTGCCATCAATTTTGATATCTTGCATTGTTCCTCTATTATTTATTTTATTTATTTTTGGATAAGCATGTTAAACAAGTGCTCAGGGCAAGAGATTGGAAAGAGGGGTTTTTGTCAAGCGCTTATCCGGTGAATTACCGGTCATAAAAGCCAGATGAAACGCTCACTTTGCAGACTTGTGCAGCAGCTCTTCCAAGCGCTTGTAAAGCTGAGTGACCTGCTGTTTGCGCTCAAAAGTGGCCAATGCGGGTGAAAGCTGAGGGCTCTGGTGGCGCTGATCGATGATCATGCTCAGGCAGTCTTTGATGGCGGAGACAGACTCCATGGGGCAGATCTGGGTGACCCCGCATTTGCGAAGCAGATCTGCAGCCTCACCTCTGTGGGGCACCATGGCCAGGATGGGACGCGCCAGCCGCAGATATTCAAAGACTTTTGAGGTCAGGGTGCCTTTGGGACTGCTGCTATTTATGATCAAGATCAGTGCATCCGCTTCCTGCATCTTGATCAAGGCCTCGCGGTGTGAAACCTGTTTTTCGACAAAGATCCGCTCTCTGATCCCGCTGCGCTCAATCTCATCATAGACATCACGATTGAAATTGCCATAGAGCCGGATGCGTAGATTTGTCGGGATCAGCTTTTCACGATCCATTTCCTCTATGGCCTGATAGAGGCATTTCAGACTGCGCCGGGCATAGATATTGCCAAAGTAACTGAGCGTGAAAAAGTCGCTGGATGGCCTCGCTTCCGGGAGATCTGCAAAATCCTCTTCATCATGCCCATTGTAGAGCGTAAAAGTCCGCTGGGGGAGTCGGGGATCAAAGTGTTCCGCCAGAGCCTCGGCGATGCCTTTGCTGGCTGTCACCAGTAAATCTGCCCGGCGAATGATCTTTTTCTCCCAGGCTCTGGAGTAGACGCGCTTGAAGAGAGTCCCCATCACGTCATAATCGCTGAGCAGGGTCCAATAGTCCCGATAGTCCAGCACCAGGGGTTTGTCAAATTCCTCAGCCAGCTTGTAAGCTCCCAAGGCTGAAGAAAAGGGTCCGCAGGAGACCATGACCAGGTCAAAATCCCCGGCAGAGAGAGCCTTGCGCCCGGCTCTCAGGAGGTGAGGCAACCACCCGATCTTTTCATCGATGGGGTAGAGCCTGCGGATGAGGAGCTTGAGGCTCTCAGGGCTGTGTCGATAAACCGCCTGGGAGGCAGCCTTATTTTTGCCAAAAACCTTGCGCAAGAGCGCCATGGGGTCCCAGGAATCACTGCGGATCAGCCTGGTTTCGCTGCAAAGCTCAGTGAGCTGGGGGTCATAATATGCATATTCGATCTCGCGGGTGGTGAGCACGGTGATCTCTGCTCCGGCCTGGCTGAGATAGCGGACAGTCTTCAGATTACGCAGAGCCGCCGGACCGCCCAGGGGTGGGTAAAAATAGCTGATATAAAGGATCTTCATTGGATTCTCTTGACCAGGTCAAAAAAGTCCGGTTCCAGACTTTCCCAATTGTATTTTGCCTCGGCAATGCTCTTACAACGCCGGGAAAGCTCTTGATAATCCGCCTCCGGCATACGCAACATCCGGGCAATCGCTGCGGCGATATCGCGGGCACGATAGTTGCAGAGTTCACCCAGTTTATCGACCCCGATGATGCTTTTCATCAGGGCGGATTTGACGGTGATCACGGGCAATCCGGCCGCCAGATATTCCAGCACTTTCAGCGGAACGGCCAGGCGCATGCGTCTGTTTCTGGGATTGAAGAGCCAGAGCCCAAAGCGCGAACGCTTGAGCAAGAGTCCGATCTTTTCCGGCGGGATCCAGTCTTGATAGTAGATCGCAGCGTTCAGATTAAAATTATCCACACTCTCGATAAATTCTTTCTCGATCATGGCATCATGAAACTTGCCCAGGATCAGGATTTTAAACTGCGGAAATTCGTTTTTCAGCAAAGTGACGGACTTGAGAATCTTGAAAATACCGCGATCGCGGCTGATGCCGCCGATGTAGATCAGATCAAAGCGCATGCGGCAAAGCTGGGTCAGAGATCCAGGGATATCACATTGATGACTCCAGACCTGCTTTACTGGGTAATTTGGCATCGTTAGCAGATTGTCCGCATGTGGATCATGGGGAAAGAGCTGATTCAGGATCTCTTGATTGACAGCGGTGACGCCGTCCACCCGTCTGGCCAAAAAGCGTTCAATACTCAGGTAAAACCCTCTCACAAATGGCCTTAAGAGCAGGCCATGTCGCTCCGCATGGGCCTCGGCATAAAATTCATGCACATCATAGATCACTTTGCAGTCCAGGCTCCTGCACAAAAGCAGACCCACCGGCACAGTGAGGGGTTCCACACAGATCACGAGATCCGGTTTCAGAGCCTTGCACTCTCGATACAAGAGCGGTAATGCTTGCAGGGGAGAGCTGGCGGTGACTACCCTCTGATAGGGATTCGCATTGTGATTCACCAATCCGTTTGTGGAAATTATATAGACCTCTCCTAACTGCTTGAGGCTGCTCCCCAGCTTGTAATACAAACGGACGTCATTGGTAGGATGTGAATTTGATATAATGCAAGTCTTCATAAGGCCTATTCTTCAGATCAAAAAAGACCTGAAACAGTATTGTGTCAAGCTAAAACTGCAATCACTGCCCTCAAAGGCTACTTGTTCAGAGCCGACTCAGCTTGTTTGATGAATGCCATGATTTCTTGCACGGATGATACTTTGCCACTGGCGACCACCTTTTCGTCGATCACCAGAGCGGGTGTGATCATCACGCCGTAGTCCATGATCTCATCCAGACTGGTCACTTTTTGGATATCAGCTTCGATGGCGGCTTCCTGGGCGGCAGCTCTGGCGTTTTCTTCCAGTTTCTTGCATTTGGGGCAACCTGTGCCCAGTATCTTGATAATCATAGTGTTCTCCATGTTGCTATTTTATTCAATGTTCAGGTTGAACCGATTTAAGATCGGCCGTTTCATCAGAAAAAGACCCCGAAAACAAATCCGGTGATGGTGGACATGATGACCACCAGGAAGATGAAGGCAGCGGTTTTCC
>CAZWUD010000139.1:0-4294 GCA_964637055.1 uncultured Candidatus Cloacimonadota bacterium | reverse complement strand
ATGCTGATTGCGGGCTTGCCTTATAGCTTTGCCGGTCAATCCAGCATGGAGGAAATAGCCGGAGGCTCTCCGTACGGGGCCAGCACCATAGCCGGCCCCGATGGCAGCAGGACTCCAAACAAGTTTGACCTTGATGGAGCATACTATCAAGGGCAGCACGTTGCCAAACTTCTGAGCAAAATGAAGTGATACCCCAATTCACACACACAGCCGTGTAGCATCAGCTATACGGCTTTTTGCCGGAAAGGTCTGGTTACAAGGCTCTGTCGGCCACGTATTTGCCAGCTTTTGACAGGAAATCTCTTGACACATTGACCGGGCCTGAAATTATGACGGTCTAGAGAGGTTTGAGAGAAAATATATGTGTATACGAAGATTCAAGACCATGGCCAAGAATGAACTAAGAATGAAGTTTAAGCATTTGCAGCACGCAAATGCTTTTTTTTTAGCTAGGAGGATCTGTGTTTTGGGATGAGATTATTCGCAAAAGTTTAGAAGAAGACCTCGGTTCCGGGGACATCACCACTCGTTACCTTGATCTGGAGCCCATGACTGCCAGTGCCTATATGATCGCAAAAGCGGAAGGTGTCCTGGCAGGCATCGAAGTGGCCAATGCAGTTTTTATGACTCTGGACCGGGATCTGAAGATCACTCTCTATCGCAAGGATGGCGACCGCGTCAAGCCCGGCGATGAAATCCTCAAGGTGGAAGGCCGTCCCAGTAGCATCCTCCAGGCAGAGCGCACCGCATTGAACTTCCTGCAGCGTCTATCCGGAATAGCCACTCAGACCCGCCGCATGGTGGATCTGATCTCCGGCACCAAAGCCAGGCTCCTGGACACCCGCAAGACCACCCCTCTTTTGCGCAGCCTGGAAAAGTATGCCGTCCGTATCGGCGGCGGCGTCAATCACCGTCACGGTCTTTACGACATGGTGATGCTCAAGGAAAACCACATCCGTGCTGCCGGCGGCATCCAAAAAGCTGTGCGAACCATCAAAGCCCAAAACGCCACTTACAAGATCGAGGTGGAGGTCACAAATTTCAAAGAGCTCGCCCAGGCCGTGGCTGCCGGCGCAGACCGCGTGATGCTGGACAATATGAGCCTCAAGGAGATCCGAGCCGCAGTGAAGGAATACAAAAAGCTGGTAGAGCTCGAAGTCTCGGGTGGCATCACCGAAGAAAACATCCTTTCTTTTGCAAAAACTGGAGTGCACTATATCTCCAGTGGCGCACTCACCCATTCATACAAATCACTGGACATCACTTTGTTATTTAAGGAGTAATATATGGTAGAACGACTCAAGACCCTGGCAGCGATGCAAAAATTGGACGACAAGATTGCCCAATTCAAAAGCTTGCAAGAGGAATTGCCCAAACAGCTCAATGAGATAAATGAGCGTGTGGAACAGGCCACGTCGGACATGCTTGCCGGAGAGACTGAAAAAGCAGAGATAAACAAGACCCAACGCAGTCTGGAAGGCGAGGTCAAGCAGCATCAGGAACAGATCAAGAAGTATGCCAGACAGCTCTCCGAGATCAAGACCAATAAAGAATACAAAGCCTTAAACAGCGAAATAGCTTATCTCAAAGACAAGATATCCGAGATCGAATCCCAGCTTTTGGCCCTGATGGATAGTGAGAGCGAAGTTAGCGCCCGCAACACTGAGTATAAGAAAGCACTGGCCGCTGCCGAAGCAAACAAGAGAGCCAAGGAAGGCGACCTGAAAGCTCAGATATCCCAGCTCGAAGAGCAGATAGAAAGCACCCGGGCTGCGCGCAACAAACTCGCCGTCACCTTACCCGTTCCATTGATCAAACGCTATGGCAACCTGATCAAAAACAAAGACAACCAGGCTGTGGTCCACAATCGTGAAGGTTCCTGCGGCGGCTGCGGATTTGTGATTCGCCAGCAGATGCGTATTGAGCTGCAATTGTGCAAAAAGATCGTGTATTGTGAGAATTGTGGCCGGATCATCCTGGATGGCGATTTCCTCACGGATGCAGATGCATAGCTGATCAGCCACCCCTCACCATAAAGCAGTCCCGGCAGCCCAAGTCTGCCACATAGAAAAGCTCTGCCTGACAGGGTTTTTTTATCTTGCAGAAAAAGCCCGGATCATCTCAGAGCCGGGCTTAAGTCATTGAGGCCTTGTCCTCTTGCAGGATCAACCGCCAAATATACCCAGCAAGACACCCGCTGCCACAGCGGATCCCACCACACCGGCCACATTCGGGGCCATGGCGTGCATCACCAGATAGTTTGTCCTATCATACTGTTGCCCCACCACTTGGACCACACGTGCAGATGCCGGCACTGCCGAGACTCCGGCCGCTCCGATCAAGGGATTGATTTTGGTCTTCAAAAAGAGATTCATGATCTTGGCAAAGATCACGCCGGTAGCTGTCGCCACGCAGAAAGACGCCGCACCCAAAAGGAAGATCTTGATGGTAGAGGCCGTCAAAAAGACCGCCGCAGTGGTTTTGGCCCCAACGGTGAGCCCGATCAGCACAGTCACCACGTCGATGAGCACCGATCTGGCGCTTCCGGCAAGGCGATCTGTGACCCCACTTTCTTTGAGCAGATTGCCCAAAAATAGCATGGCCAATAGCACCACCGATCCGGGAGCGATAAAGGAGGTGACGATAAAGGCTACGATGGGGAAGAAGATCTTCTCTTTTTTGGAAACCACGCGCAAGGCCTTCATCTTGATCAGACGCTCATTTTTGGTAGTCAGGAGCCTCATGATCGGGGGCTGGATCACCGGCACCAATGCCATATATGAATATGCCGCCAGGGCAATTGAGCCCAAGAGGTGAGGCGCCATTTTGGAAGCCAGGAAGATCGAGGTAGGCCCGTCCGCCCCGCCGATGATGCCTATGGCTGCGGCTTCCATGATGTTAAATCCCAAAAGGATAGAGCCCATGAATGTGGCAAATATGCCAAATTGAGCAGCAGCTCCCAATAGGATAAGCTTGGGATTGGCAATCAGGGTGGAAAAGTCTGTCATCGCCCCCACTCCCAGGAATATCAACGAGGGATAGATGCCCTTGCTGACTCCGAAATAGAGGTAGGAAAGCACAGAGCCTTCTGCTTCCACTCCCAGTCCTTGCTCCGCCACTCCGGGGATATTCCCCACCACCATGCCAAATCCGATCGGCACCAGTAATAGCGGCTCAAATTCCTTTTTTATTCCCAGATAGACAAAGAACAGTCCGGCCAGGATCATGAACATATTGCCCATCTGGATATTCATAAATCCAGTGGTCTGGATAAATTGCATAAATTCTTGCATGCCCTATGCCTCCAGCTCGATCAGAGGATCGCCTTCCTGGACGTTGTCCCCTCTTTTCACATGGATGCGCTTGACCTTGCCACTTTGGGCAAAGTGAATATCGCTCTCCATCTTCATGGCTTCCAGCACCACGGCCACATCGCCGTCATGCACAGCCTGTCCCTCTCTGACCGCCACATCGATGATGGTGCCGGGAATGGGCGCTTTGAGGATATTGCCATCGGCCAAAGGCGCCGGAGCGCTCACATTCTGAACAGCCTGAATGTCCTGAAATCTCTGAGCTTTCGGAGCTTTTGTCTGTGGTGCTTTCAGTTCATCGCCTTCGAGTGTCATCAGGACGTCCCCTTCCTGCACCAGAGAGCGTTCTTTGATCATTATCCTGCCGATCTTGGCATCCACAGGAGATGAGATCTCGGATTCCATCTTCATGGCTTCGATCACCACGATGGTCTGTCCGCGTTTCACCTCTTCGCCTTCCCTCACCGGGATGGATACGATCACTCCGGGCAGAGGTGCGCGTACTTCTCCGGAGGAAAGGTCTATTCCGCTGGTAAATGACGGAGCCATGGGCACAGCCCGATCCCGTCCGGCCAGCTTTGGCACATCACCCAGATGGTCATCTTCGATCTGCACCAGATAGTCATGCCCATTGACATTTATCTTGGCATGACTGCTGGAGTGTTCCAAAATGCGGGCATCAAAGCGTTCCCCGCCGATAATAAATTTATAGGTTTTCATGATTACTTCCCCCTGGAGTTCAATTCACGATTTGGCATGGTAAGGATAGCACTGGCACGCCATTGATTGGCGGGCGTGCGGCGAAAAGTTAGCACCATCTTGCGCCGCTCTTCGAGTTCCATTGAGTGCAGATGCAGGGCGGTGACGACCGCCGCAATGGTATATCGGCTCATGTCTTTGGGAGCTTTCTTTACCTCATGTTCAGAGCTCATCTTGAGCACATCCCGTTTGCTTTCGCGGTTCAGATGCACCAATTGGCTGAT
>CAZWUD010000138.1:0-4325 GCA_964637055.1 uncultured Candidatus Cloacimonadota bacterium | reverse complement strand
CTATTTTCTGTACACTGTAGTGCGGATAGCGTTCTGGCCATCATGACCCGGGAGTTCTTTCGCAAGATGCGGGCTAGTGGGGTGGAGCCCGGTGAGATTCCGGATTTTTACCAGCGGCTGAAGCTGGCCTCAATTGTGGAAAAAGAAGCTGGAAATGATGCGGAACGTGCGATCATCGCCGGCGTCTTTGAGCGTCGTCTCAAGCTGGGCATGCCCTTGCAGAGCTGCCCCACGGTGGATTATGTTCTGGAGAGGCGGGGAATCCGCAGATCAGTGCTTACCACCGCCGATACCGAGATTTCTTCTCCCTACAATTCATATCAAAACCTTGGTTTGCCACCCACTCCGATCTCAAATCCCCGGGTGGAGTCCGTCCTGGCAGCGCTTAGTCCCCAACAGCATAACTATCTCTATTTCTTCGCAGATGGACAGGGCAGAAATGTCTTTAGCAGCAGCTTTGCCGAGCATCAGCGCTTGCGAAGGCAGAAGCGCATGTGAGGACATTTTACTTGACAGAGCTGCATTTGCAGGAACTATTACCTCGTAAGCTTATGAGCTTGAAAGCTATGATATTTGAACCCATAAATAACACGCTAATAATACGCTGATGCGTATGGAGGAAAAAATGAAACGACTGATATTTGCACTATTGGCAATCAGCCTGGCTCTGGCCATCTTTGGCTGTGGATCAAACAAAGAAGCTGTCGCTCCCGAAGGAGAGCTGGTCTATCGCCCCGCATGGTGGAGCAGCCAGGACGATCCGGAATTTGTCTACACTTACGGACAGGGAACCAATCTCGCAGAGAATTCATCGATGAATTCAGCCCGGGCAAACGCTCTGCAGGAAGCTGCACAGTATGTGGAAACCGTGGTCCAGGGCATGATCAAGGACTATGAAGAAGAAGCCGGGATCAAAGATCCTCAGGTGCTTTCGCTGACCTCCAGTGTAATCAGAGCGGTGGCCAATGCCAAGTTCTCCGGAGTGGTCACGGGCAAGGTCGAGACCCGCAAGGTAAACGATCACGGTGGCAGCCGGTTCAAAACCTGGATGCAGCTCAAGATTCCCCGGGATCAGATCAATAGAAACATGATCGATACTATCCGCAACGAAGAAGCGCTGTACAATCAGTTCAAGGCTTCTCAAGCTTTCAAAGAGCTGGATGCACAGGTCGAGAAATACTGACAAAGTCCTATTTTTTAAGATATAAGATCCGTGAACTTCACGGGTCTTTTTTTACGTGAAGCAAAGAAAACCTGAGCTGGAGTGGGTTTCTTCTTTATGGCACAGATGATTGGCGGATACTCATCCAAGACAGTGTAAACCTTGCTTTGTCCCCAGATAAAGCTATGCCCACACGATGATAGTGGGAGCACATCACGATGAAGGCGGAACAAAGGCATGGCTTGTGATCCATGTGGCCGGGGGGAGAGCTGACGGAATCTAAAAAAGGTTTGACAGTATTGCATTTATCAAATAGCTTGTCTGCACATAAATGAGGTAAAGACAATGAAGATTAAAATGACAAGGGAGTTCATACACAAGCTGCCAAAGACAGATCTGCACGTGCATCTGGACGGTAGCGTGAGAGTTTCCACGATCATAGATTTGGCCAAAAAGAACAATATAGAACTGCCCAGCACGGATGAAGATGAGCTGCGCAAGCTGATCGTCTGTGGTGAGCATACCGTGAGTCTGGAAGATTATCTGCGCGGTTTCCACATCGTAAATCTGGTCTTGCAAGACGCGAAAGGACTAAAGCGGGCGGCCTATGAACTGGCCGAAGACGCCGCCAAAGAAAACGTGCGCTATATGGAGGTTCGCTATGCTCCGATCCTGCATACGAACCGGGGTCTGGAGCTTGCCGAGATCTCTCAGGCGGTCATTGATGGTCTGAATAAAGCCGAACAAGATTTTGGCATTCGCTGCGGCGTGATCATCTGTGGCATCCGCAATATGGATCCCGCTACTACCCTGGAGATAGCCGAACTGGCCGTCGCTTTCAAAAATATGGGTGTGGTCGGTTTTGATCTGGCCGGAGGTGAAGTCAATCAACCGGCAAAAGATCATAAGGAAGCCTTTGACCTGGCGCTAAACCACAACCTGAATGTCACCATCCATGCCGGTGAAGCTTGTGGGGCAGAATCCATTCATCAGGCCATTCACTGCTGCGGAGCCCATCGCATTGGCCACGGAACCAGATTGAAGGAGGATCGCGATCTGATGAACTACGTCAATGACCATCGCATCCCCCTGGAGATCTGCATCAAGAGCAATTTGGACACCAAAGCTGTGCCGGACATCAAAAGCCATCCCATAGCTTTTTACCTGGAGAAAGGCCTGAGGGCCACCATCAATACCGACAATCGCATTATTAGCGACAGCACGGTGACCGATGAATATATGCTTGCCGTAGGCGAACTGGGGCTGGATTATCCCGCTGTGAAAAAGGTCATACTAAATGGCTTTAAGAGTGCCTTTATGCCATATCAGGAAAAGCAGCAGATGATCAAAGATATTCTCAAAGAATTCGATGAGATTGAAGCAGCCGAACCAGGGGGAAAGAACTGATATGAAGACTCTCATCAAACAGGCTTTTCAGGCTGCCAGCGACGAACTCTCAAGCTTTGTAGCTAAGCAAGAGAATATCAATGAGATTGAGCAAATAGCCCGGCGCATAGTGGAATCTTACCGCAAGGGGAACAAGGTGATCATCTTTGGCAATGGCGGCAGCATGTGTGATGCGATGCACTTTGCCGAGGAGCTCACCGGGCGCTTCCGCCAGGATCGGGAGCCCTTGCCTGCGATCGCCATAAGTGACCCCTCTCATATCACCTGTGTGGCCAATGACTATGGCTTTGATGAAGTCTTTGCAAGAGCCGTGCAAGCCTATGCAATCGAGGGTGATGTGGTGATCGGCCTTTCCACCAGTGGCAATTCACCGAACGTGATCAAAGCGCTGGAAACCGCACAGAGATCAGGCTGCTTTACCGTGGCGCTCCTGGGCGATAGTGGCGGTAAACTGGCCGGGACTACAGATTTTGAACTGATCGTGGGCGCAAATACCAGCGACCGCGTGCAAGAGATTCACACCATGATTTTGCACATCATCGTTCAGATGGTGGAGCAGGAACTTTTTAATCTGCCGGAGGCTCCGGCACTTTTTGCTTGATTAAGGACAACACAATGAGTATCAATATAAAAACTCTCTTGACCACCCTTCTGCTGATTTTGGCTTTTGGCCTGGCCGCAGATTACTATGAAAGCGTCGAAAACCTGACTGGAAATGATCTTCTCTGGGCTTTGCGGGATCTGATTTCGACTAATAGCTACTCCAACTACTCCGGGGCCAAGGTCTTTCTCTTTCAGGATCTTGATAACGACAATGGCACAGTCATCTGCGTTTATACCGGCGAGAATTATCCGATAAGCAGCAGTTATTCCGGACAGAGTAGTCCAAATACCGAACACAGCTATGCCCAAAGCTGGTTTAGCTCCTCGGAAAGCTCGATCAAAAAGGCAGATCTGCATCACCTCTTTATCACTACCATGCAGGTCAATTCCTCGCGAGGCAATCTGCCTTTTGGCAATGTGGCCAGTACTGCCGCATCTGATGTGTATTATCACAATACACCCCTGCAAAGCTATCGGGGCTATAATAATTGGCAAAAGACTGTCTTCCAGGTCAATCCAGAATACCGGGGCAATATCGCCCGTGCTGTCCTGTATTTTTACACTCGCTACAACGACCCCCTCTATCAGGGCGGCGTGGATATGGAAGATGTCCTGATTGCCTGGCATTATGCTGATCCGCCGGATGACGCAGAAAGGCAGAGAAACAACGCTCTGCACGGCTTTCAAAACAACCGCAATCCCTTTGTCGATCGTCCTGAATTTGTAAACCGCATCTGGAATCCCGGAGTCTCAAACGAGGATAACCTCATCCCCGAAGCGGTGGCTCTGAGGATCGATAACGTCTATCCCAATCCATTCCGGGATAGAGTCACAGTGGCTATCGACAGTAAATCCGGTGAAAGCGTGACGGCTGCGATCTACAATCTGCGCGGTGAGAAAGTGATGCAAAAAGAGATTCCCGCAAATCAGCATGATATTAGCTGGGACGGCCGTGACTCTCAGGGGAACCGGCAAGCGGCAGGAATCTACTTCATTCGCATCAGTAGTCCGGGGTCGATAGCCAGAGCCAAGTTGCTTTTGATCAACTAAAGAGCCGATCTGCTCCAGGATTTTGGGGAAGGATGGTTTTATAAAGAGGGTGGTGGGTGATACTGGATTCGAACCAGTGACCTCTACGATGTGAACGTAGCGC
>CAZWUD010000137.1:0-4433 GCA_964637055.1 uncultured Candidatus Cloacimonadota bacterium | reverse complement strand
CTACAAAGTATGGCGCCTTCTGCAGGGACAGGAGTCCAACGAAGCTCAGTGGACCTCCCTCACCGACAATCCGATCAGTGCTACAGCATATCAAGACACAGGCTGGGACGACACTCCTGACGGAACCTACAAGTGGGCAGTAAAAGCCGTTTATACCGGTGGAGCTCTCTCCAATTCTGCATTCTCCAATGCAATCGAAAGACTCACCGAGATCGGCACTGTCGCTGGCTTCGTGCGTGATGTAGACAACCAGGCCATCGTCGGTGCAACAGTTGCCACGGGTGACTACTCCGCCACCACAAACGATAACGGCGCATACAGCATGGCAGTTCCGGCCGGCACCCACACCCTTGTGGCCAGCCATCCGAATTTCACTGCTACCAGCCAGGACGGCGTGATCGTGGTAACCGGACAGACTACTACTGTGAACTTCGTGCTGCAGCCCTCAGCAGTCCTCCTGGAAGATGGATTCGAAACCTATCCAGACTTTGCTACAACCTTTGATCCCTGGACACTGGTTGACGTCGATCAATCCAGCACCTATGGATTCGAACAAATTGATTTCCCGGGTGCTTACGATCCGATGGCTTACATCATCTTCAATCCGTCCCAGACTACTCCTCCGATGGGTGATAATGCACCTCATGGTGGAGAGAAAATGGCTGCCTGCTTTGCAGCAACCACACCTCCCAACAATGACTGGTTGATCACTCCGCAGCTTGCGGGCGGCGGTAATCTCAGCTTCTGGGCAAAGACCTATATGGACTATGGCTTGGAACGCTTTAACATCGGCGTATCTACTACCGGAACGGCTCCTGCTGATTTCACAATCATCAGTGGTCCGGACTATGTGGAAGTACCTCTGGAATGGACTGAATATACCTATGATCTGAGTGCCTATGAAGGCCAGCAGATCTATATCGGTATTCAGTGCGTATCCGATGACTGTTTCATCTTCCTCGTGGACGATGTGACCGTCACCGGCGCTGTCTCCAATGAAGACGGTGTGGCACCTGTCTACACCACTCAGTTGGGTGGAAACTATCCGAACCCCTTCAATCCTACAACCACTATTCCTTATAGCATCAAAGAAGCATCCCCGGTTTTGATCGAGGTCTTCAACGTCAAAGGCCAGCTCGTGAAGAAGCTTGTGAACGAGACCAAAGCCGCCGGCGAACATACTGCTGTATGGAACGGTACAGATAATAACGGTAGCGCTGTTTCCAGCGGTATTTACTACTTCAAGATGAATGCCGGCAAATACAGTTCTACCAAGAAAATGATCATGATGAAGTAAGCCTCAAAGCTTATCCATGACATATCAATGGGCTCCTTCGGGAGCCCATTTTTGTTTTGTAAAATAAGTTTCCAAACTGATTTCTTGGTCCAGCAAGTTTTCGATCTGGTTTTCTCTTTTGGGGGAGGGTCACGCAGACAGTGCAGATAAAGACACCGATAAAAACCGCAGATTATTTTGAATCCACAAGTTTACACCACTTAACACGAATTGAAGATATGCGGTTTTTCCAATTGCGCTTTGTGAACGACGTCAGAGGATTGACGCCATGTTCTGGAATCACTTTATGAGACAAGAGGCCTGAACCTTGGACTTTTGGGCATACGAGCAGCTTGAAAACCCGAAAACCTCTCAACTCCCAATCCGCGCTCTAAGAAACGTCCCGACATCAAGCCATTATCCTCCCCTCTCCACACGAGCATCGTAGTTTGATCTCTACTTGAGCTTGCCAGAAATTCTGCGGCTGGTAAAAGGTATTGGTCCAGCCCAAAATATCTTAGAAAATCCTGTTTTATCGTGATTAGCTTTGAGGGGCTCGGAAAAAAGGCTGAGAAAGCTTGCTAAAACCAGGAAATCTAAAAAAGTATTTGACATAATAAGGCTTTTGAATGTTTTGGATAGACTAAGAATTATATTATTAGTAATGTATAAATAGGAGTGAAGCGTATGAGGTTGGACAAGCGTCGCCTTATCCCGATTCTGCTTGCTCTGTTTGTTGTCAGCTTTGGTCTGATAGCGGCACAGAAGGCAGAAAGTGGGAATGATAACGTAGTTGGTAATTTTCAGGTATCAGATGTTCCTGCCGATGATGGCACGGGATTGATGTTATCCTGGGAGCCACTTGACCGCAGTAAGCGGGTCATCGAATATCGCATTTATCGGGGCATCAGCCCGGATCAACTTTTCTTTTTGGAATCCATTCAGGTAAATCCCAAAAGTGGAGTGGTCTCTCCCGAGATGTTCTATTATGACAATTCTGCCAGTGAAATTTCGGATCCCAGTTTTCCCAGAAGCCTGAAGCTTGAAAAAGGGCAACCGGACGATGGTATCCTGTATCGCAAACCACCCAGAGATCTGAAGTTTACTGCCAAGTTACTGGAAAAATTCCAGATGATTACATTGGCGGAACGCAAAGATTTTTATTACAAAAGCAAAGAAGTAATCGAAGATTTTGTCTAAGATGGCGATCCCATCGGTAGCTATGCAGGTCTTAAAGCCAATCAGCAGACCGTGCTGGCAGTGCTCAAGCCCGGTGAAACTTATTATTACACAGTGGTCGCTGTGGATGAGCGCCAGCGGTTCCTGCCTCATGCAGAGATTACTTCGGGCATCCCCGTTCCCAATGCCCCGGATCCTTCTCCCGATCTCTACAGCGTGGTGTTGGAAGATACCGGTGAATTGCACTTTGAATGGGAGTACCCCATTTACATGGATGATTTGATCCAATACAGCATACTTGATGTATCGGGTGTCTCTGATGAAAGATGGGCCGAGCTAAGCAAAGATCCTGAAGCGGTCAGATCACAATTTCCTGAAATCACCAACGGCCGTGTCCGTGTAGGCGGCAGCATTCTGCCAAACTATTGCAAAGTGGATGTGGGCGATGAGATCGGAAACTACACTAATGCCAGATTTACTCTGGAACTCTTTGACTATTACGGAGCTTCCTCACTTTCTCCGCTGTCTGATCCCCGTGTTTTAACCAGCGAAGCGTTGCCTCCGCAGCCACATTTCTATGTGGAAGACAAGCCCAATGATAAAGGTGATCGACTCACAGTGGTTTGGGACAACCCAATTGTCTCTGTGGTAAAAGTAACCGCGCTGAATGAAGAGAACAGCAAGCTCAGAATCAACTATCAAGTGAACATGACTGAGAATCAGGAAGTGAAGGTTATCTGGTTTGATTTTCTTGATCCCGAAACCGGTGAACAGATTGAGGAGATTAAAGAGTTTTATCTGGACGATAAAATCGTGATCAAACTTCCCGAAGGCTATGACTTTAAGAAAGGTTTGAATGTATCGATCAGGATGGAGGGTCAAGGTCTGAAGGGTGCAGATATCCCCCAGGACTATACCATCGAACAGGAATTGCGTTTTGACCCGGGCATGATCACGCTGGTTCCCGGCAAAGCTCTCTACCGTAAAGGCAGGGATGTTTCCAAGATATACAACGTGGTTTACCGTAAATATATGAACTCTCCGGCCTGGCGCCTGGTGATGAGAAACACCTCATTTGATAACTCGCTGGACGTATCGATACCTTATGGCTCCATGGTGCAAAAACTGGTGCAGGGCATCAGTTATGCCGAGGGCGATTCTTTGGTCATGTATATGATTACCCGTGAGGGCGTGGAACGTCGGGTCCGTCCTCTGGTGTCTGCCGATCGCAGAGCTCCGGTAACGCTGCTGGCTCATGATGTGGATTTTGTATGGGATAGTGAAAATGAAGTGATGGTGAGAACCAGTATCTTCAAGGATCCCGCTCAAAAGCTCCATGATGAGACCGTTGCAGATGCCGAAGTCAAAATCCAGGAGCTGCAAGAGATGAAATCTGAGACCGATGATCCCCAGGAACTGGCCGACATCGATGCTCTGATCGCAGATCAGCAGGCCATTTTGAGTGCATACACACAGAACGCCGATGTGCAGGCAGCTCTTGCCAGTGGGAGCAATAGATCCCGGATCAAGCGTATCCTCACCGCCTATGATAATTCTACCCGACGTCAGGCCTATAAAGTGGTCAAGACGGATCGGAAGGGCCTCTTTGCGGAATCAGAGATTGGTATGGAAGATGGCGAGATAGTCTATCACATGCCGATCTCAGATTGGTTTGATAACAATAAATATGTCACCCTGGTCGCCACCCTGCTTTTTGTCTTGATCGTGGTGATCTTTGTGAACCTGGCAAAACGCGGCAAGGACCTCTATATCCGTCCGATCGCCGGTATCCAGGAGATAGATAATGCGATCGGTCGTGCTACCGAAATGGGACGTCCAATGCTCTATTGCATGGGGCATGGATCGATCTCGGATGTGGCAACGATCGCCTCTATGGGAATCCTGGGGCTGGTAGCCAAACGTGCCGCTGAGTATGATACCAAACTCATCGTGCCGTGTTATGACTACATCATCATGC
>CAZWUD010000136.1:0-4472 GCA_964637055.1 uncultured Candidatus Cloacimonadota bacterium | reverse complement strand
ATCATCATCGGTCAGCTTTGTGCTCTGGGCAGCGTGGGCATTGATGCTGCCGGAAAAGGCCAGAAGGGAATAGTAGACCCGATAGTCTTTTCCGATGCCCTGTCCGGAAGAGAAGCTGGAAGTGATGGTGCTGCTATCCACCATCTCCACGGGATGCAGGGAATGACCCCAATTGAACTGAACCGGACCGGTATAGTGTCCTTCTTCCCGTTTGTCTTCGGCAGTAACCGCTCCAAAAAGGCGAACGTCTATCATGTCCGTGTGGGTCAGTTTCTGATCTTTGAGCTGTTTGTTTCTGTCTTTGGCGTCTTTGGCATTTGCGGTAATGAAGATTTCTTTGCCCTTTACGGATTCCAGATAGTCCCGAATGTAGCGCTTGAGCCTCACATCCGAAACTAAGTTTGTGGAAGTATCATAATCCATGCGGGGTTTGTTTTCATAATCCATGTCCCCATTGGGGTTACACATTTGAGCGTCATAGATAAATAGGATCTCGGAATTTCGCTTAGTCATTTTGTGCCTCCTGATTGATTTTATCTTGTTTTTTTTCTTTGCTTATTTTGATCCCGATATAGCTGTTGTATGCTCTGCCGCTGAGGATGTGATAGACTACCTCCTCCGGGCTGATACCGCTGTGCTCGATCTCAGCCATGCACTCGCGGTAATATGCATCCAGGACGGCGTCATGATATACTTTCCAGACCTGGCGCAGATCATCTATGGATGCCATTATGGATTTTACCTTTTGCAAAGGGATGCCGCGCAGGTTCAGCTTGTTAATGGCTGTGCGGTTTGTCCCCTTCTTGCGTTGTTCATACTCGAGATCTGCCAGATACCAACCCAATATAAACAGACCTTGAGCGGGGTAGTTATTGGCATATACATCGGGGTGGTTATCGAAATACTCGATCAGTTTGGGGTTTTCCAGAGTGGTAGTCATGGGTTTTTCCTCCTTTATTTGTGGACCTCTTAATTGATTGAAGTTTATCAGGTGTTTCAAGTATAGACTCATGATAAAGGGAGACAGATCCAGAGAGTAAGTAGATCTATCCTTGATACGATTGTTTTTGCGAGAGAAAATATCCACAAAGCGTTTTATGAGCAGATCATAGTCCAGCTTTTGTGAATATAGATAAGCTGAAAGTAGGCTGAGCATATCACGGTTTATCTTTTGATATTCATAGACTTTTAGATTAGGATGCGAATCTTGAGAAGGCAGGATCAAAAAGCGCAAGCCTTCAAAAGACAGCCCGTAATTTTCATTGAAAATATCCACCAGGTCATTGTCCTGTCCAAGCATATATAAATCCTCGTTTTTAGCTGTCATGGATGAAAGACTGATGCTCTTGATCAATCGGTTTATAATGAATTCCTGGCTGGTGGGGCTGGGTTTGTAGTAAAAAAACAGCGTGAAGTTGTTCAGCTTGTTCATGAGGTTTTTTACGATATCAAGGCTGGCGCGCCGTTCATTTTTACCTTGGCGTCGCAAGAGATTGGGTATGGTCTTAAGGTTTTTGGGGTCAATCAGGTCTTCATCGCCATTTTGTTGCAGATCAAGCTCCGGCAAAACCAGGCAGTCCAAACCCAAGATATAGGTCTTGAATTTACTTGAGGCGTATTGAGTGCCGACAATTGTTTCATCGTAACAGTCCTGGCACATTGAGAAAGCATTTTTGCTCATGCTTGCTTTCGCACCATCAAAGTAATAGGGGCTTGTTACGCCATAAAACTTTTGTTTGAGATAGACATCTTTGGCCAGATCTGTCTCTGCGGAGCATAAATGGCAAAATCCCTTGTTTTTAGACTCGGCAAACTGCTTGCCGATGATATGGTAATGCAGGACGTCCAGATAACAGGCAGCCACTTCTTCTATCTCATGCAGGTATTTGCCATCGATGGTGATCGCATAGGCTTGTCTTTCCCCGGTGATATCAGCCAGGTTTTTGCTGAAATAGGCTTTGTTTGCCTTTTCCCAGGCTTTTTTGATTTTCTTGTCATCAGAGATGTCCTGCAAGCTTTCTGCTGTTTCGGGATCAGGAAAGCCCTCTTGCTGGTCCTCAGGTAAAAGACGATAATTTGGCCGGAGACCATAATCATCTTCTACATAGAAGTCCTGTCTGATCTTATTTAGATAATCAATACAAGAATCTATCCCGTCAGGGGCACTCCATTTTATCTTCTTACGGTTTGTTTGGATGTATTCCATGAGCATGAAAGACATGATGGATTTGTATCCGGTATGATTGCCGTAGATATTGGGATCTGCCGGAGAGTAGTTTCTAAAGATCAGATTCTGTGCAGAAAAACCCGGACCGATCTGGGCTCCTGAAGTAAAACTGATACTTTTGGTGGCTGTGTCCAGGTTCATCAGAACTATCCTGCCGTATTGGGTTTGATTGTCCTTGCGTTTGTCTTTGTATGAAAATGCAGAATCTTCCGCACAAAACTGGCTTATGATGTATTTCTTTTGTTGGGCGGGTGGAAGATTGGGGAATCCATCGCATTTCATGCGGATCTTGCCGATTAAACGATATGTGCTAATCATAGAAGCTCCTTTTGCCTTCGTTTTTGATCTTTGATGCTGAAAGTAAATAGCACTTTTCTATTGATTCTGTCTTTTTACCACCCCAAAGCCCCGGGCGCTCTGTTTGCCCAAAGCTAAGAAATCGGGAATGGCGAAGTTCACACTGAATTCCCCGGTGAAGCAGTGCATGGGGATATTATGGAAATTTCGGGAAACGGTCTTGAACCAGCCATCGGTTTCTATGGAGTCAAAATCCGGGATGGTGTAGGAAAAAGCCTTGGATATAGTGAGCAGATTGCCGCGCAGAATCTGCTTGAGCCGCTTCTTCTGGTCCATGCTGTTCATTTTGATATAATCCCGATAGTTTTCCTGATTCAGCGCCATCCAGGGGGAAACAAAACGGTAATCTCTAAAGTCCTGAATCTGTCCAAATTCCTCTCTGAAGACCTCCACCTGAACCTCGCGGGAGACCAGATTTTGGTCTACAATGCGGATATTGTGATTGTCCAAGATGATCTTTTTGATGATATCAATGCCGTCTCCAATGCCGATCAAAGCCGGGTGTCCGTGATAGATCCGATATTGAATCCGGGGACTGCGATATGAAAGCTTAGCTTGGCCTAGATGATTGTGTAATAGCGGTTCATCTGGATACTTATGGGCAAAATATCCACGCAATTTTGGGATACTAAATGGCCGCAGATGGATATCTGTGAAAGCAGCCAGCACAAATTCCACTGTAAACATAGAAGCTCTCCTCTATCTTTTTTGTATATCATATCCGGTAGTTTTTATCAATTTCAAACGCCAGCAGCAGGATATCCCATGATGAAAATAATGTCAAGCGCTATCTGTCGATTTTTGTGGATTGTTATCATGGCTCTGTGGATAAATGTGGACTTAGCTTTGTGGAATGGGGCGATTGTAGTGAAGTAGCTGGAGCTACTATTGGGTTATGGGCACTGGCAATTTAGAATGTAAGATGTAGGATGTATAATTGATTGAGAATAGACAATTAGTTGAGAGAGCTCGAAACGTCAAATCGACAAAACGTCACCACGTCCCAAAGGTTATGGAGTTATGGGCTAAGCGGCAATACTTCAAAACTTGAAAACCCGAAAACTTGAAAACTCCCTGGCCCCCCCCATTTCGTGTGTTTCGTGTATTTCGTGGTTAATTAACATCTGCGGGAACTAATTCTATCCGGCAAGAATAAAGTGCTGCTCTACTTACGCGCCTTTAGCTATTTCTTTGCGTTTTCGATCGGTATGATGCAGGGTCTTTTTGCAGATACGGATGCTATCCGGCGTGATCTCCAGGAGTTCGTCATCGCCGATGTATTCCATCGCCTGTTCCAGAGTGAAGATCCGGGGCGGGATCAGCTTGATGGCGTCATCCTTGCCGGCGGCGCGGTTATTGGTCAGCTTTTTGCCTTTGCAGACATTGATCACGAGGTCACTATCCTTGCTGTGCTGGCCCACCACCATGCCTCCATAGACTTCGGTATTGGCGCTGATGAAAAGGATGCCACGCGGCTGAAAGGCGTTCAGGGAATAGCCCAGGGCCACTCCATCTTCCAGCGCAACCAGGGATCCGTGGCTGGAGCCCGGGATCTCGCCTTTGTATTCTTCATAGCCGTAAAAGCATTGGTTGATGATTCCGGTGCCGCGAGTAGCGGTGAGAAATTCATTTCGAAAGCCGATCAGGGAACGGGCCGGAACTTTGAATTCGAGGCGGACCGAGCCTTCCAGAGCCGGGCTCATGTGGAGCAATTCTCCTTTTCTTTTGCCCAGGATCTCGATCACTGTTCCCACAAATTCTTCACTCACGTCCACGATGGCCAATTCCATTGGTTCCAAGACCTTGCCATCTTCATGTTTGTAAAGAACCCGGGGTTTGGAGATCTGAAATTCATAGCCTTCCCGGCGCATATTTTCCATGAGGATGG
>CAZWUD010000135.1:0-4473 GCA_964637055.1 uncultured Candidatus Cloacimonadota bacterium | reverse complement strand
AGCCGTCTTTGGGCAGGCGGGCCACCTGGATCGCTTCGCGGGCGGGATATGGTGCGCTGAAATTGCGGGCGTAGATTTCGTTGAGCTGGGCAAAGTCATTCATATCTTTCAAAAAGACGCTCACTTTCACGATGTTGCTCATCTCCATTTCAGCAGCTTCCAGCACCGCTTTGATGTTTTTAAAGACCAGATTGGCTTGGGCTTCAAAGCCTTCCACCATGTTTCCGCTTTTGGGGTCAATGCCGAGCTGACCGCTCATAAAGAGGATATTTCCCATCAATGCTGCCTGAGAATAGGGTCCGATCGCAGCAGGGGCTTTTTCAGTTTGGATAGATTTCATATTGTTCTCCTTATTGTCTTTTCAAAGATTTACGTGCCAAGAGGATGGCATCCAGGATCTCGGTCAGACCGATGTAATCCTGATGCTCTTTGATCAGATTGCGCATGAGGATCTTGCCTTCGCGCATATTCTCATCACGGATCACCAGCAGCAATTCACAGCCGGCTTTGCTGGCCATCTCGATGTCTTCTTCAACGCTGTGCTTACCGGCAGCGAGCACGGTCTTGATGTCATTTTCATGCAGTTCCTGGGCTATTTGCAGCATCATCATCTCCAGATCTTCACTCTGGGAAGAGATATAGACGCTGAAGGACTTGTCAAAGGGTGTGAAAAGCTCACGCCGGTCCATGATCTCAAAGATGCTGTCGATATTCAGATAAAAGCCCACCGCGGGGATGTCTTTACTTGTGACAGCCCGGGACAGATAGTCATAGCGTCCCCCGCCTCCGACCACCTGATCTTTGCCATTGACCCTGATGCTGAGATCAAAGACGGTCTCGTTGTAATAGGCATAGTTTTTCAAAAGCTTGGGATTCACCACATACTCATGGGCAAGATTGGCCTGAATGCGCTTTACCCGGGCAAAGTTTTTGCTGCAATTCGGGCAGAGATAATCCAGCATCCTGGGGCCTTCCTGGATCACCTTCCGACAGTCCGGATTTTCACAGTCGGTTTGCGCAAAAGGATTGGTATAAAGCATGTGAAAGCAGTCCTTGCAGATGCGGTTTTCCCGTTTTTCCAGATGTTTTCTCATATCCTCGATAAAGGGGATGCGGCAATCCTGACAGCCGAAGCTGGTGAGCTGCAACTTAACGTCTCTCAGACCCAGATTTTGACAGATATTGATGGCCAGGGAGATCACTTCATTTTCGGATATCACGCTCTCACTACCCAAAAGCTCCACGCCCAATTGATGAAATTCAGAAGGGCCACCTTCAGGCTTTTTGCGAAACATCGGTCCCATATAGTAAAAGCGGTAAACTTCCCGGTCTTTGATGATCCGGGCGGTGTGATGCAGCACGCTGATGGTGCCCTCAGGACGAAGGGTGAGCAGGCTCAGATCGCCATCGGGACAGGAAAGATTCACGATGCCCTCGGTGGCCGCAGTGGCTTCATCTTCCTGCATCAGAGCGGTGATTCCCTTGTGGATCACTTGGTAATCCTGCAAAATGTAAAGGCGAATCTCCTGATAGTCATGCAAAGACAAGACTTGCGCCACTTTTTCTTCCAAGAGCTTCCACTTCCACACTTTATCTGGCATAAACTGGTGGATACCAAGGCTACTATTCACGATATTTCTCCCAATGCTTTCATGCTTACATTAGCAAATATAATCTATTTTCTGTCAAGCGCCATCTTAGCTCTAGAATAGGTTTTAGAATTTTAGGGTTTTAGAGTTATAGGGGCATTTTGATCCGTCGGATCTGCGTTCTATAAATCCGCCCGATCCGCGTTCTATCAGATTCCACTCTGCTTCCAGTCACGATCCTGCACTATACAGACGATGATACTGCCTTGATATCTGCTTTTGCCGGACTCAAAGAGAAAGCGGGGAATTGGGTATATTCCCGGCTTTCTCTTTTGTCACCTTGGAAAGTGATACAACAATCTGCGAAAATCCGCGTTTTTACCAGCGTTATCCGCGTGAACCAGAACCAGCAGGACTAAAATCCTGCTTTACCTCCCCGGCAAAGTCTCCCAGCGTCCGTGATAGGCCTTCCAGCCTTCATCGGTTTTGGCCAGCGTGATCCCTTGCAGAGCCAGGATCTCATCTTCCTGCACGAGGGCCTGCCAGGAGGTGCTAAAGAGGTAACTTTCGATCTCATCGGCCATCTGCTGGCTGTGCCCCACAAAGAGGTAATCCCGATCCAGGTCCAGTATGCGTTGCAGGATGCGGAGGCTATTTTCGGAATCATGATTGCCCAGCAGGATCAGCTCGTTTTCTGCCAATATCTCTTCATCAAGGATCGCCAAAATCTCATCCGGAGCATCTTCCCAGGTCTTGGGATAGGCCTTTGCCACCAGTTTCAGTTGTTTATTACCCGAACCCAGAGGATGGATCTGCAGAGCGGTCTGAGCATCGGAAACCCTATAGCCAAAATGCAGATAGAGCCCTTCTTCGGGCAGCTCTGCCCAGAGCTCAGTCTCGTTTTGCACCTCAAAACTCGTATTCAGACTGTAAAAAACGCCATTCACAAGGCGGTTCAGGCTCAGCCTCTGAGGATCAATCCTCAGATCAAAGCCATCATCATCCACGATGCTGAGATTGAGGCTGCCATAGCTGGATTCTTCCTCACCGGACTGAGCAAACTCGTCCTTTTCCAGGTCATAATAATGCCAATCCTCATCCAGCCAGATCAGGATATTATCCGGCAGACGGGTGAATTCCGCCGGAATGCCGTTTGCGCGCAGCATACTGATGGCCAAAAGGCGATATTGGTATTTGGTGAGGTACTTCTGTCTGGCGGCCAGATCCATGCGCAAAAGCCCGGAAAGCGCCTTTTCCTCATCGATCTTATAGAGCTTTTTCATGCGCTTTAAGACCTTGTCAACCCGATCCCGCGGGGATTTGCCCACCCGGATAAAATTGTCCGGATAGAGCTGTGCACCACGCCGGATCTGAGTGGCGACAGGCAATTCTTCATAAAATACGGTCGGGTAAAAGACTTGCGGGGGAAGCTCAGAATCCTGATCTTGCCAGAAACGGTATACCGCTTCAAAGAGATCGGCATCGGCCTGCCAGAGAAATTTGGGATCGTAATCGGATAAAAACTGCAGAAATTCGGGCTCCGGCTCGCCGATCCTTTCGATAAACTTGCGATACTCTCCGAGATTGCCGCGACACTCGGCGGCCACGCCCAGACTGTCTGCAATCCCGCTATTTTCAAGCTCTTGCTGCCAGGCTAAAAGCGCATTTTCGCGGATCTCTTTGCGCTGGCGGATATCTTCCCGGTATGACTCAGGTGCTTCTTTTCTGACCGCTTCATTGGCAGGGTAAAAAAGCATCTCATCCACCGTTCCAAAGGGAGCATCGGAAAGCTCAAGATTCACCGTGATTTCAGAGGCTTCCGAGGCTTTCACCAGCTTTAGATCCTGCTTACCATCATGATATGCGGAAAGGAAAAAATCACCTCTGCCGGCGCTGAATTCGAGCTGTCCCTCTGCATCTGTGGCCAGCGTGATCAAAGGACGCAAAGCTCCCCAGTTATAGACCAAAACGGCGATTCTGGCCTCAGGCACAGGCTCACCGCTGGCATCAATACTGCTAACCCGGATCTTGCGCACACGCTCTCCGGCGTAGTTTGGAGTGGAATTGATCACGGTCTCATAACGGCCGGAGATCAGCACTTCGTCAGTCTCCGAGGCCAAACTCCCCTGGGCCAGGATCATCACGGTCTTGTCCACCATGCCGCTAAACCAGGTTTGATTTGGATAGTAGGCGGCATCCATGTCTCCGGTATATTGCCAGCCCTCATCCAGCCAGACTTCTGCCCAGGCGTGATTGTTATCCATATGCGCCCACCAGGGGGTGCTGGCCGGGCGGGAAGGCAGGCCCACGGTGCGGGCTGCGGCCACAAATAGGATCTGCATCTCCTCGCAACGTCCCACCAGGGATTTCTCGATGATGTCCGTGGGGGCCAGATCACGACCGCTGGTCTGCTGAAACTTGAGCTTTTCCACGCACCAGCTGGCCGCTTCACGATAGCGCTCAAGGGGGTCCTGGATCGTCACCACATCTCGCAAACCGCCGTCCAGCATCGCTTTGCGGTAAGGGGTGATGCGCTCGTCCGAGACGCTCTGCCGCGCTATGTATGAGAGGAAAAACTCTTCGGAATAGTTCAGCCCCTGCAGCTTTAGCAGATTCATGATCTCATGGTAATTTGAAAGCAGATCGGCGGGGTCAGCCCCTGCAAGCTTGGCATCGGATTCATAAGCAATGAGATAGTGCATCAAAATGTCGTCATAATCCCGCAGCAAGGCAGAGTATTCACGCTTGGCGCTTTTGGGGAGGTTGGCCAGGTTTGCTTCGGCTAAAGCATTTATTTCTTCATAAAGTTCGGGATTCCCCAGGCGGGTGAGCCGGGAATCAAGCTCGGCATTCAATAGACTGGCCAGGATCAGCAGCAAGAGGC
>CAZWUD010000134.1:0-4494 GCA_964637055.1 uncultured Candidatus Cloacimonadota bacterium | reverse complement strand
AAAAACCCCATCCCCGCCGTGGCCATCTTTGCCCAAAATGAAGCGGGAGAGATCCTGCTGGTTCACCGTCTTTATGAGCCCCGCGCCGGCATGTGGGCTCTGCCCAGCGGCTACATCGAGATCGATATGACGCCCGAGGAAAATGCTGTGGCGGAGATGCAGGAAGAAACCGGCCTCGTGGGAGAGGTCGAGCACTTCATAGATTGGTTCTATGGCTACAGCCCGATCTATCTGCGCACCCTCAGCATCGGCTTCAAAATGAAGATCATAGGCGGCAAGCTGCAGGCCGGAGATGACGCCGGAGATGCCAGATTCTTTGCCCCAAGAGACCTTCCCCCCATCGCCTTTGATGCCCATATACACTTTATTGAAAAAGAAACCGGATTCCGACCCCGATAAACCATGAACCCAAGGAGTTAAGCATGACTTTGAGATTTCTATCCCACGCCGCTTTCCAGATCATTACCGATGATGGCATCAGTATCCTGATCGATCCATTTCTGGATGAAAACCCACTCGCACCTATCAAATCAAAAGATATTAGGGCAGATTACATCCTGATCACCCACGGGCATGCGGACCACGTGGGCGATACCGAGAGCATCGCCACAAAAGAGACCACCATCGTGGCTGTGATGGAACTGGCCACCTATTTCTCTGAGCTCGGATACAATGCCCACCCCATGCAGATCGGTGGCGCTTTTGACTTTGATTTTGGCAGATTGAAACTAACAATAGCCCAGCACGGCAGCATGCTGCCTGACGGCCGTTACGCCGGACTGGCCGCGGGATTTATCCTGCAGATCGGTGACATTTGCATCTACCACGCGGGAGATACGGGATTATTCTCGGATATGAAGCTTATCGGCGAGCTGCATGAGATTGACTATTTCCTGGTCCCCATCGGTGGAAACTATACCATGGATGTCCAGGATGCAGCCCTCGCCACATCCTGGATCAAGACCAAATACGCCATTCCGATGCACTACGATACCTTCCCGCTGATCAAAGCGGATCCGCGGGAATTTCAGAAAGCCATCGCTGACGGTCCCAGCCAGGCCCTGCTTTTGAAACCGGGAGAAATGATCACGCTTTGAGCGCTTTTAGTGCAGCCTCATAATCCGGTTCATGCACGATGTCGTCCACAAGCTGGGTATAGACTATTCTGCCCGCTTCATCGATGATAATCACCGCCCGGGCCAGCAGTCCGGCCATGGGGCCATCCACGATCTCCAGACCGTATTCTTTGCCAAAATTGCGGTCCTTCATCTCGGATAGAGTATAGACCTTGTCGATTCCTTCAGCGCCACAAAAGCGGCTCAGTGCAAAGGGTAAATCTCGGGAAATGCCCAGAACCACCGTGTTTTCAAGGGCTGCGGCGGCAGCATTGAACTTGCGCACACTCGTTGCGCAGACGCCGGTGTCAATGGAAGGATAGATGTTTAAGAGCAGTTTCTTGCCCTTGTAATCAGATAAGCTGTGATCACTGAGATCATTTGCGGTCAAAACAAAATCCCGAGCCATAGAGCCGACTTCGGGAAGATCTGCTATAGTATTTATGGGATTGCCTTTCAGTTTTAGCTGTGCCATTTTTTTTAACTCCTGTTTATCATATTCTACTGATAAGGTAGGCTATCTGGCTCCCCAAGGCAAGTACTTTCTGAAAACCAAATCCCACCCCCAGAAATTTTATTGGTTTGAAGTAGGGTTCAAGCCACGATCATCGCCTGAGCAGAGCATGATGGTGGCATAGTGCCCAGATAAAAGTGCCGGGATTTCTTGGGTGTGAATGTAGCGGAGCTTGCCTAAAGCTCCGTTTTATTTGCGGAGGAATGGCATCCTCCGGCTACAGCCTAAAGCTCCGAGTGAAAAAAACGTATCCGAAGCCACGAAGAACTGAGCTTCTAAACCATCTCAACTCTCTCAACCCTCTAAACTCTATTATTCGTGTTAACCGGTGGACTTTCAATATCTGTGTGATCTGTGAGAGACTTAATCTGCATGCTTGACCAGCAGGATATACTGCTCTACTTTCCGCCAAATCACTTTTCTCTTGACTGATATACAAAGATTTCAGATTATGGCTTCAATGAATAATCAAGGTGAGATTTAATGACTCTAAGAGATATCACTAAGCTGCTGGAAGGGGAAGTATTGTACCCTGAGGCAGATTTGGACAGAGAAGTGCCCTGCGCTTTTGCATCGGACATGATCTCTGATATACTAATGTGTACCAAAGAACCCACCCTGCTTCTAACCGGCCTTACCAACAATCAGGTGATTCGACTCAGTGATATGATAGATCTTAGCGGAATTGTCTTTGTGCGTGGTAAAAAGCCCCTGCAGGATGTGATCGACATGGCAGCCGAGCGAGGTTTGCCGATTATCACCACAAAATTTACCCTCTATCGTTGTAGTGGTCTGCTCTACAATGCTGGCCTGCGCAGTTGCAAGATCTGAGTTTATGTCAGAGCACTGGTTTATAGCCGAAGGCTTTGAGGATCGCATCCGAAAATTTCAGGACTCCAAGCAGGAAGCTGAAGTGGATCTGGATTTTGAGATCCCGGAAAAGGATTTTAACACCGCCGGTAAAGGTTCTTCAGAGATCAAAAACCTACTGAAGCGCCTGGGAGTAGAGTCCGATATTTTGCGCCGTATCGCGGTGGCTTCGTATGAGGCTGAGATCAATGTGGCGGCTCACTCCAAAGGTGGCATGATGCATGGCGCAGTCTATGACGATCTGATCCATGTCCGTTTCCAGGACAAAGGACCCGGAATAGCGGATATCGTGCAGGCTATGATCCCGGGATATTCCACCGCAGATGATCTGGTGCGTGAGCTTGGCTTTGGCGCCGGATTGGGCTTGCCAAATATCAAAAAGAATAGCGACGCCATGCACATCGTCTCTGAAGCTGATAGTCCGACACTTTTAGAATTCTTTATCTACTTTTAGTATGGCGATATGAACATAAAAGGCAGCAAATACTTCCATGCAATCCAGATTCTGGAGGATAACTGCACCGGTTGCACGGCCTGTGTGAGGGTCTGCCCTACCGAGGCCATCCGGGTGCGAAACAGAAAGGCTACCATTGATCCCAATCGCTGCGTTGACTGCGGCAATTGCATCACGGTATGCGAATTCCATGCCATCATCCCTTCCAGTGATCCTTTTGATATTATTGAGAATTTTAAATATCGGGTAGCGATCATTTCCTCCAGCTTCTTTGGCCAATTCACCGAAGATGTCAGCTACTCAGCCGCCAAGCAGGCAGTATTGCAACTGGGCTTTGAGGAAGTATTTGAAGAAGCGATCGTCACGGACTTTATGGTCTCTATCATTCGTCAATACATCCGGGACAACCAGGATCTGCGACCCATTCTGAGCAGCAATTGCCCCGCAGTGGTGCGTTTGATTCAGGTAAAGTATCCCTCTCTCTTGCCAAATCTCTTGCATCAGGAAGCGCCAATGAGCATCCTGACCCGCTATTTGAGAGACAGAATTTCCAGACAGCAGAAGCTTAGCGATGAGGATATCGGAATCTTTTTGATCGTGCCCTGTGTGGCACACGTGACCGCTGTTCATCAACCCGAAGGAGCGTACAAACATCTGCAGGATGGAGCTTTTTCCACAGGCATGATCTATGGTAAGGTACGCGAGATCCTCAAAGACATTCAAAACCATCCCACCGATATAGATACTTTTCCTCATGGTCTGTCCTGGGCACTTTCCGGCGTGCAGGCAGAACTGGTGGGTACAGATGACATCCGGGCTCTTTCGGTCAACGGTGTGGAAAATGTCATGGATATCCTTTCACGGGTGGAAGACCACTATCTGGATCAATATGACTATATCGTTTTGCGTAGCTGCACAAACGGCTGCGTGGGCGGTTGTCTGAATGTAGAAAACCCCTTTGTAGCCATGAGCCGCATCAAAAAGATGAGCAAGGAAAAGGATAGCAGAGAGATCCATGTGGAAGAGCTGGAGTTGCTTCACGCCCAGGGCGAATTTGGCGTAAGTCCACTCGCTCCACGACCTATCATGGAGCTGGATAAGGATATCAAAAAAGCCATCAAAAAGATGAAGAAGATCAACGAATTTCTCACAATGCTGCCCGGGCTGAATTGTAGTGCCTGTGGCAGCCCCACCTGCTATGCTCTGGCAGAAGACATTGTCCTGGGCAAAGCCTCGATCGATGATTGCGTAGTGCTAAAGCGCAGCAGCCCCAGTAATGAAGACGAATAATAAAACACTAAGGATAAAGACATGATGAAGCTTACACAGTATCTTGCCGCAATTGACGGGAAAAACCACACTCCGGCAATTGATCCCGATACGATTGAGATCAAAGGTGCCTATGTCTCGGATATGCTGAGTGACGTGATGGGATCCGCAAAACCGGATCAAGCCTGGATTACGATCATGAAACACCTCAATGTGATAGCGGTCGCATCAATGACCGGCATCCCGGCAATCATCTTTTCCAAAGGCAGTAC
>CAZWUD010000133.1:0-4525 GCA_964637055.1 uncultured Candidatus Cloacimonadota bacterium | reverse complement strand
TGGAGATGTTTGTAGAATTCCCCAAACTGGATGATCCCAGAACAGGGCGTAAATTGATGGAAAGGACTATCATCATCTGTAATACTTCAAACATGCCCGTGGCTGCGCGTGAGGCTTCGGTCTACACGGCAATGACCATCGGTGAGTATTATCGCAATATGGGACTGAAAGTCCTGCTTTTGGCAGACTCCACTTCCCGCTGGGCTCAGGCTTTGCGTGAAATGAGTAACCGCATGGAAGAGCTGCCGGGTCCGGATGCATTCCCGATGGACTTGCCCGCCATAGTTTCGGGCTTTTACGCTCGTGCTGGCTTTGTATATCTGAAAGGCGGCTCCACCGGATCCATCACATTCATCGGCACAGTTTCACCAGCCGGTGGTAACCTCAAAGAGCCTGTGACTGAATCAACGAAAAAAGCTGCACGCTGCTTCTACGCTTTGTCCCAAGTAAGAGCAGATAGTAAACGCTATCCCGCTGTGGACCCCATTGATTCCTACAGCAAATATCTGGAATACCCGGAAGTAATAGAATACCTGAATGAAAACGTTAACCCTACCTGGGTGGATGATGTGATGCATGCCAAGGATATCCTGCGTCGTGGTCGGGAAGCTCAGGAGCAGGTCAACATCCTGGGTGACGATGGTGTCCCGCTGACCTATCATGACCAATTCTGGAAGAGTGAGCTCGTGGATAGAGTCATCCTGCAGCAAGACGGTTTTGACGATGTGGATTCCTCCACCCCCATGAAGCGGCAGGAATACATGCTGGAACTAGTGCTGGACATCTCGAATAAAGACTTTGTTTTTGAGACCTTTGAGGATGTCATGCCTTTCTTCATGAAACTGATAAATATATGCAAACAGATGAACTACGTGGAGTTTGATACAGATGAATTTAAGAGATATGAAGAAGAGCTTCACAAACAAGTTGAAGAAAGGAGTGCTAAATAATGAGTACGCAAGCATTTCAAAAGATATATACAAAGCTAAATCAGATTACTAAAGCCACCTGCTCCGTCAAAGCTACGGGTGTGGGCAATGAAGAATTGGCCACTGTGGGCGGACGTCTGGCGCAAGTCGTGAAGATCGTGGAAGACAATGTCACTCTGCAGATCTTTGCCGGAACCGAAGGCGTTGGCACAGATGCGGAAGTCGTCTTCTTTGGCCAGGCTCCCACGCTGAAAGTCGGACCGGATCTTGCCGGCAGATTCTTTAGCGCTTATGGCAAACCCATCGATGGCGGCCCCGATGTAAGCGGTCAGGAAGTCGAGATTGGCGGTCCCTCTGTCAATCCCGTGCGCCGCAAACAGCCCTCAGAGCTGATTGCCACTGGCATTGCCGGCATCGATCTCAATAACACCCTGGTGACGGGACAAAAGATTCCCTTCTTTGCTGATCCCGACCAACCCTATAACCAGGTGATGGCAATGGTGGCTCTGCGTGCTGAAAGTGATAAGATTATCCTCGGCGGCATGGGGCTTTCCAATGACGACTATCTATTTTTCAGGAATACCTTTGAAAATGCCGGAGTGATCGACCGCATCGTCTCTTTTGTAAACACCACCGAAGACCCCACGGTTGAGCGTCTTTTGGTACCCAATATGGCGCTGACTGCGGCCGAATACTTCGCCACCGAACACAACGAGAAAGTGTTGGTGCTGCTCACAGATATGACTCTGTATTGCGATGCTCTGAGTATTGTGTCAAACCGTATGGATCAGATTCCTTCCAAGGACTCTATGCCTGGTTCGCTTTATTCTGACCTGGCTAAGCTCTATGAGAAGGCAGTGCAATTCCCCGATGGAGGCTCCATCACTATTATTGCCGTCACCACGCTTTCGGGCGGAGATATCACCCACGCGATTCCGGATAATACGGGTTATATCACCGAGGGACAGCTTTTCCTCAAACGCGATACGGATATCTCCAAGACCATTGTTGATCCCTTCCGTTCACTCTCGCGCCTCAAACAGCTCGTGATCGGCATAAAGACCCGTGAAGATCACCCTCAGGTGATGAATACAGCAGTCCGTCTTTACGCTGATGCAGCCAATGCCAAGACCAAACTGGAAAATGGCTTTGACCTGTCAGACTATGATGAGCGCGTCCTCGAATTTGCCAAAGAGTATTCTGAAGAGATCCTGGCCATTGACGTAAATATCGATACGGATTCCATGCTCAATACTACCTGGGAGCTCTTCCAGCGTTACTTTAACAAGGCGGAGGTCGGCATCAAAGACGAATTCATGAAGATCCACTGGAAGAAGGCATGAACCTGAGATTTCAGTACAACAAGATATCCCAGCTCCAGCTGATCAAACAGCTGGGGGTGCGTGAAAAGGCCTTGCCTACGCTTAAAAACAAGGAAGCAGCCCTGAGAGTAGAGGTGAAAAAAGCCAGAGATAAAGCCACCGAACTGGACGCCACGATCCTGCAAAGAACCAAAGAGCTGGAAGTATTTATGAAGCTCTGGGGAGAATTTGATCCGGATCTGATCTCGATCAAGGACGTCCAGATCAAGACGCACAAGATAGCCGGGGTCAAGACACCACTTTTGGAAAACATAGAATACGAGATCGCCCCCATCAATCTTTTCACGGCACCAAGCTGGTATCTCGACGGCATCGTGCTGATCAAGGAGCTCTCCAGGCTGCAGATTGAGCGCGAATTCTTCATTCGCAAGATGTTAATCCTTGAGCACGTGCGCAAAAAAACAACGCAGAAGGTGAACCTCTACGAAAAGGTGCAGATCCCTGCATTCCAGGAAGCGATCATGAAGATAAAGCGCTACCTGGAGGATGAGGAAAACCTGAGTAAAGCTGCACAAAAGATTTTGAAGAACCGCCTGAAGGAGCTTGTATGATCGAGAAAATGAAGAAATACACCTTCATACTCTATCATCTGGAATATGAAGATTTCCTGGACCGCTTACAAGAGCTGGGCATGCTGCACATCGTTCGTTCCACTGACGAAAAGTCAGATAGTCTGGTCAGAAATCAAAAGCTGCTGAATGATTACTCTGGTGCTCTGAAGTTTCTGGCCAAAGCCCCGGAACCCGAGTCCAAGAGCAGCACAAATCTGCCCACCAAGGCTCTCCTCAATCAGATCAACAGAGCCCGTGATGAAAAGGACAATCTCCAGCGCAAGCAGGAAATTCTACGCAAGCAGATCCGAGACCTCAAACCATGGGGACACTTTGACTATGATCTCGTGAACAAACTGGAGCAATCCGGTGTGGGCATGGAGTTTCACCACTGCCTCAAAAACCACTTCAAAAAAGAGTGGCAAGAGGAGCACACCGTCCACATCATCGGTGAGAGAAGCGGAATCCTGTATTTTGTGCTACTTTTCACCGGGGAAGAAAAGCCCGCTTTGGAAGCTGACAGATTCTCTTTTCATAATCAAAACTTGAAAGAGCTGGAAGCAGAACTGGGTGAGATTACGCAACGAATGGAAGCCATAGATGAGTACTTCAGCAGCATCTCCCCCACTGCCACAGAGATTTTCCAGCAAGAGATTGCCCGGCTCACCAGTGAATATGACTATGAAGAAGCCAGCTTGCAAGCCCTGCATGAGGCAGATGACCATCTCCGCATCATCAGCGGTTGGATACCTGTCAGCAGGGCAGAAGGCCTGCAGGAATTTATCAAGCAGGAAGAATTAGTCTATTTTTCCACCGAGGCCAGCGTGGAGGATAATCCACCCATCAAGCTGCGTAACGGCTGGTTCTCCCGTCTCTTTGAACCTATCTCAAAGATGTATATGCTGCCAAATTATAACGAGTTTGACCTCACTCCCTTCTTGGCTCCTTTCTTTATGCTTTTCTTTGGCTTTTGCAATGCTGACATTGCTTACGGCATAGTGCTGATCGCAATCGCCCTCATTATGAAATGGAAAGCCAAAAATGATGGCATGAAAGGCATACTGAATCTGGTCATTGTCTTTGGCCTGGCCAGCGTTATCATGGGATTTGTGACCGGAACCCTTATAGGATACGATCTCAAGCAACTTCCCCGTATCGGAGAGAAATTTCTGATTCAAAACAACGACCAGATTTTTAACTTCGCACTCCTTTTGGGTGTGATCCAGATCCTGTTTGGCATCGGCATAGCTACCGTCAAAAAGATCCATCAGTCCGGCATGATGCACGGGATCAGTGAATTTGGCACATTCCTTTTGATTGCCTGTCTATCAGTTCTTGGTGCATCCCAATTGGGCACAGATATTTCTGCGGTGCAGCCTTATCTGAAATACCCCATGTGGGCTGGGCTGGGCATGATCTTGCTCTTTAATAAACCGGGAAGGAACCCTCTGATCAACATTGGAAGTGGTCTCTGGCTACTTTACAACGTGGCCACAGGCTTCTTTGGAGATATCCTCAGTTATATCCGTCTGTTTGCATTGGGTGTCTCCAGTGCGATACTGGGCTTTGTGATCAATAGCATCGCCGCCCAAATGTCCGAGATACCCGTCCTGGGGCAGATAATCTTCATCATCTTTATGATAGTGTGTCATGGTGTTAATCT
>CAZWUD010000132.1:0-4527 GCA_964637055.1 uncultured Candidatus Cloacimonadota bacterium | reverse complement strand
TCTTGGTCGGCCATTGTGATGATCTCTTTTTCCATGACTAACTCCCTGATAATGACGAGACCTTTATACAGGCTTCAACTATCTTGTCAAGAACTATTTACATATACTTATTGTCCACTTTTATGTGCAACGGTCTTTAAATTTATTCGCCTGAGATGTCGACACCTGAGACCGAGGCAGGTCTATTCAGTCGTCAGACGAGCTAAGGTCTTTATATATGGTCTTTTACATTTATATTTCAGGCTCGGTAGATTGACTTTTATGAGCCTCGATCATTCCGAGAAGATCTCTGCCTCAAAGCGGAAGAGCCGACCTTCGCCAAAGTCGATTGTATCCGGTCTCAGTCCGGATTTTAAGCAGAGATGCCGCAAAAATGTTTGCAAATCCCAGCGATTTTCCACAGCCACCTGCGGGAGCAAGAGTCCGCTGCCCTGAGGATGATCCAGATAGAGACCGTCACGGCCGATCCGAATCTGAGAGAGATCCTCAACCGGCATCAGCTCACTTAAAAGAGAGATTTCGATGCTCAATTCCGGCAGCTCGGATGCATCCACAGGTGGGAAACGCGGATCGCGGAAAGCCGCGGCAATAGCCATTTCTTTGACGGATTCCAAGATTGATTTATAAGGCTGGATATAGCCGATGCAACCGCGCAGATCAGCGCCTTTGTGCAGAGTCACAAAGATGCCTCGGGCTTCATCAAAGGCGGGATCATCCGGGCTTTGGTATTGGGTCTTTTCCAGCCGGGCTGTGATCACATCGCGGGCAAGTTTTAGCAGTAAGTTCTGTTGATCTTTGCTTAGCATTTATATCTCCTAAGTGACTATTTTTGCAGATAGATATCCCACTACTTGCTGGTTCATGCCAGAAACCTTGCCAGAATGAGTGTAGTAAACGATCCGGGATTTCACGGCACTATAATGAGAGGCCAATTCCAAAAGGCTCATAATCCCACCGATGCCACAGGCTTCAAGCTGCCCTTTTTGACTCGCCTGCCAGATCGCATCGGCATCCATTTCCACGAAATAGCGGGCCAGAAGTCCGTCCATCTCCTCTGCCCTATCCGCTGTGTGATAATGGGATAGGTCGCTGGAGACCAGGATCAGGATGCGGCGGCCGGAGCGGTAAACCACGTTGTAAAGAATCTCTGCCAATTGCTCGGCCACGGCCGGAATCTGATTGCCGATCATCACCGGACAGATCTGTGCCTGTGGAAAGAAATAGCGGATCATGGGCAATTGTATCTCCAAGGAATGCTCCAGGGCGTGATAATCCAGATCAATATCCTGATTGGCATGCGGACTGATCAGCTTGTAGATCTCACGGTCAAGGCTCAGATTGCCCAGAGGCGTCTCATATTCCGCATAGGGAGAAACGCTGAAATCAAAGTGTCTGGCCTGATGTGAGGGATGCAGTATGATCACGGCATCAATGAGCTCTTTGGCTATCGAAGCCAGGCCCAGAGTGGCGCAGCGTCCGGAATAAACGTATCCCGCATGGGGCAAAAGCATGCCCAGACAGCGTTCGGTTTCCGGGGCCGGACTGGCCTCTTTGGCCCAGGAATCCAATTGGGTGCGGATCTGCTCGCCAAATCTGGGATAAAAGGTTCCGGAATGCACAGTTTTGCGGATCATTTACTTTCCTCCTCTTCAGTCTTTGGGATCAGGATGATGTGAGTTCCCAGGCCTTCATGCTCCTGGGTCATGATAAAATCTTCATCGGGTGGAAGGTTCTGCGGGGTGAGCACGGCTATTTTCAAATCAGGCATGGTTTTACGAAGGCGGGAGACTGTTCCCAAGAATCCCCGGGAATGAAAGTCACCATTGAAGTGGATGACTCTGGCCTCCGGATTTTCGGACAAAGCCAGGGCAATACTCTCGGCCATTGTGTCGTCCTTGATGCACTGCGCTTGAAAAAACTGCTCCATATTCATTGCCCCCATCTGGTGCATGGATCCTCCCTGCATCAGAGACATAAACACTTTTTTGTAATCATCATCCGGAGCTGTGAGCCGGGCGGCAATTAGCGCTCTCTCCTCAGGTGGAAGCTGGTCCACATAGTCCCAACCTTCGCGAGCAACTCTAGCTGCATAATGGCGGGGGATATTTGCGGCAATTGCTTTTAGCCCATGCTTTTGAGCAAAAGTGACCAGTGGCAGATAGTCTTCATGATTCGGCCATGCATCGCTATTTTTGATAAAGTCCGCCTCATCGATTTTGCCAGCCAAAAAGTCGTCCAACACTCCCTGGCTGTGGCGTTCCCACATCTCAAAGGAAAGGATCAGTGCGCGCTTTTCATCAAGCAATCCGGGCACAAGTTTGTGCTGCAAAGCATGGATCTGGGAGTCGTCGTGATGCTCACCAAAGAAGATCACGTCATATCCTCGAAGGTCTTGCTGCAAGGCAGCTATATCAAGCACCTCATGAGTCTCCACCTTGATAAGTGTGAGTTCGGCTACCACGCTGAAAGTCAAGGCAACCATAATAGTTAAAAACAGTATCTTTTTCATCCGTTATCCTCCAGTATATAAACTAATGTATTCAGACCATGTTGAGAAGCCAAATATTCAGTGAAGTCCGGGGCTTTCGCTTTTGGGATTTTGATTCTCATCTTTACTTGGGCGCTAAAATCGCTGGAAAGCTCTTCTCCGCCACTGGCTGTGATCTGGTAGCGCAGCTTTTCCAACTGGCTGTAATGGGTGCTGATGATGTAGTGCACAAACTCTTGATAGGGTATGAGTTTGGCCAGCTCTATCGCTTCTGTGGTGGCCTGGGTATAAGCTTCTATCAGGCCCTTGACGCCCAGTTTGATACCGCCGTAATATCGGGTCACAATTGCCAGCACTCCGCTGAGTTCATTGCGTAAAAGGCTGTTTAATATCGGCTTGCCGGCCGTGCCTCCGGGCTCTCCGGCATCGGAATAGTATTGGGTCTCACTGCCATATCCCAAGACGTAGGCATAACAATTGTGGGTGGCATCGCTGTGCTCTAATTGATGTTCTCGCAGGATCTTCTGTGCGTCCTCAGCGTCCGGGACGGGGTGAATGAAAGCGATGAATTCACTGCGCTGGATCTTGATGCTGTGTGAGACCGGCTTTTTGAGAGTGTATGGCATCATTTTACCTTTGGTATATCCTTCCAGCAGGTGGTATAGCGAGGGCTGAGCTTGGCTCTTTTCATCTGCCAATCTCCTTCTACGCCGCTGCTGGCTATTTTCACGGTATCCCGCCCATAGCGGCGGTTGAGCTGGTCGACAGTCTGCATCAGTGCACCGCGTCTGTCGTCCAAATAGTTTGGTTCCAAAAAACTAATGGGGGCATCTGCTGCGGGCATGATATCCGCCAGCATCACACCCGCTTTCTTATACTCAAAGCCTGGTAACCACAAGTCACCCAGCATCTTCAGAGCTTGGTGAATCATCTGTGGACTGTAAGCTGTGGGCGGATCAAAAGTGGTGGAGATGGAGTTGTTGTATTGAGGCCCATTTTTAAAGCGATTTGTAGAGAGAAATATCATCATGTATCCGGCCACAGAGCCTTGCAGACGAAGCTTTTCCGCTGCTCGGGTGGCGTATGTGGACACCGCTTCCTCCAGATCATCCAGGCTTGAGACCTGTTTCCCGAAAGAGCGTGAGCAGACGATGCTTTTCTTGGCTATCGGAGCTTCGTCGAGCTCTATAGATTGATAGCCGCGCAGTTCCAAAACCGTCTTGTGCCCGACCACGGTCATGTAATGATCGATGAATTTGTCATCTGCATCCCGAAGCTGTAGAGCTGTCTCTATCTTGTTTTGGTTCAGAAACTTCTTGTATTGCCGCCCGATTCCCCAAATCTCGCCCACGGGGGTCCGCCTCAGTGCTTCCTCGATGCGATGCTTATCTAGTAAGCACAAAGCCCCCTTGAAGGCAGATATCTTCTTGGCATGGTGATTGGCAATTTTGGCCAGGGTCTTGCTGCGGGAAATCCCCACAGAGACCGGTATCCCGGTCCATCGGTAAACGGTTCGTATCAGGGCTCGGCCCCAGTCTTCCCAGTCCCGTACGCGGACGCCGCTGAGTCCCATAAAAGCTTCGTCAATGGAGTAAATCTCCAAATCCGGAGAAAAGCGACTGAGCACGTCCATCACGCGGGAACTCATGTCTCCATAGAGGGCATAATTTGAGGAAAGTAGCTCTCCACCGTGTTTGCGGATCAATGTTTCATATTTGAAACCGGGAGCGCCCATGGGTATCTTCAGGGCTTTGATTTCATTGCTGCGGGAAACTATGCAGCCATCATTGTTGGAAAGCACAGCCACGGGTATCTTGTGCAAGCGGGGGTTGAAGACGCGCTCACAGGATACGTAGAAATTGTTGCAGTCTATCAAAGCAACTATCTCTTTGTTTGACAATCCGATGCTATCCATAATACTCCTTTAGGGGCAGGATATCCCCATGCAAGTCCTTGTCAAGCATGAAGAGCAGCGTAAATACGAAAAAGGCGTTAGCGATGGCGGCGTCCTACTCTCCCACACAGTTGCCCATGCAGTA
>CAZWUD010000131.1:0-4531 GCA_964637055.1 uncultured Candidatus Cloacimonadota bacterium | reverse complement strand
CTGGGCTTGGGCTTTTAGGAGATGTTTGAACTCTCTTTTCTGAATGCTGGGCTTCTGGTCTTTGCTGCGGCTACGGTGTTGCCGCTCCTGATCTGGCTTTTGGCAAAGAAGAAGCCGCCCCAACTCATTTTCTCTTCACTTCGCTTTTTGAAGATCAGCTCTGAAGAGGAAAAGAGCCGCACCCGCATCACAAATATCATCCTGCTCATCATTCGCATGCTGATAGTGCTGCTGGTGGCACTGGCGGTTGCCCGACCGATGCTGTCTTCATCCCTCTTTGGCAGATCAGAAAAGCACCCCCCCACCGCCGTGGCGATCATTTTGGACAATTCCTACTCTATGGACTACATCGAAGAGCGCCAGAGCCGTCTGGACAAAGCCCTGCAGGCCGTCTCCGTGATCAATGAGCGCAGCCGGGAAGGGGATAGATTGATCCCCATCAGCAGAGATCGACAGTGGAATGACCTGCATGCGCAGATCTATGCCTCCGGCATCCCCACCGACATTTTGCAAAGCCTCAAGCCCGGCTGGGAGCGCCTGGATTGGGACGAGACCTTTGTCCTGGCCGAAGCCAAGCTGGCCGAAGCGCAGATGCCAAACAGCGAGATCTATCTGCTCTCGGATCTGGTGAATGAAGATCTGAGCTTCCAGAGCTCACACCCCGTGGCAGCCATCCCTGTCTCTGAAAAGGATCCCCGCCAGAATATATCCGTCTCCCAGGCCCGCCCTTTGCCCCAGATTGTGCAGCGGGGGAGGAGGCAGAGCATCGAATTTCGCCTCACAAATCACGGTTCACAGGATCGCACAGAGGTCCTGGTACAGGCGGTTTTGGACGACATCAAGGTGGCAGAGCGCTTCTTTAGCATCCCTGCCCGCCAGAGTGCTAAAGAGACGATCAGCTTTGATATCCGTGCCGACGGCTGGCAATCCGGATATATCGAGGTGCTGGATGGCTATCTGACGGCCGATAACCGCAGTTACTTTGCCTTTGAATACACTCAAAACCCTCGGGTGGCCGTGATCAGCACCCGGAGCCTGCCCACCCACCTTGCCAGCATCCTGAGAGTCTATGGCGGAGGCAGACAGGCCGACCTGATCGATCCCTCCAGGGTCAATCTACAGATGGCGGACGATTACGGACTCTTTATCTTTTACGAATCTGGCGAGCTCAGCCCCCGTCTGCGCGAAATGATCGCTCACTTGGATGAACGCGGCATCGGTAGCCTCTTTATCCCCGGAAAAGTGCTTCCCACCGAGCTCAAGGGCTTCCTGCAGAGCCGTTTCCGGGTGAATCTGGGCGATTACCAGCCGGGGAGTATCAAGATCGATTTCATCTCTCCTCACCACCATGCCAGCGCACTGATAGCTGACAAAGACCTTCGTTTTGATGGGATCACCGGCTATTGGAGTTCCTCCGGGGCAGCTTTGGCAATGATCTCCGCAAAAGAAAACGCCCTGGCACTATCGGCTAAAGGCTCCGCACTCTGGCTCTGGGATCCGGCCGGCGGCTCTGAATTCTTTTCCGATCCGGCCTTTGCCGTCTTTGGCTACCGTAGCCTGAATACCCTGCAGAGCGGCCAGGTCCCGGCTTCTGAGCTCAAGGTGGGAGATGTGATTCCCGCCTCTGAGATCCGCCTTCCATCAGGAGATCAGATCAGTCTGGCCATCCCCCAGTACATCACGCGTGAGCCCGGCATATACCAGCCCATCACGCAAAGCGCAGACCCGCCCAAGATTGCCGTAAATATCGACTATTATGACAGCGAACCCGATCAGTCCGAGCTGCCCAGGGGCGTCAGATTGCTCTCCGAAGATTTTGCTGATGAGATCTTTATGTCCCGCCTGGGACGGGATCTTTGGAAAATCCTCTTGACGCTGGCACTGGCTTTGATCATCTTGGAGATTGCCATAGTCAAAAGCCGGGAATATAAATCCCGACATAGGAGTGAAACATGATATTGGATCACATTGACCATCCCGACAAGATAAAAAGCCTCAGCAATGAGGAACTTGATAGACTTGCCATCGAAGTCCGCGAGCGTATCATTGACGTTGTGTCCAAAAATGGCGGGCATATAGCTCCCAGCCTGGGCACGGTGGATCTCACCCTGGCACTGCTGACTGTTTTCAATCCGATCAGTGACCGCATCGTGTGGGATGTGGGTCATCAAAGCTATGCCTGGAAGATACTTACCGGGCGTAACGACCGCTTTGACAGCCTGCGTCAGCTTGGCGGCATCAGCGGATTTACAAACCGTGATGAAAGCCCTTTTGACGCCTTCAGCACTGGCCACAGCAGCACCTCGATCTCCGCCGCCCTGGGCATCGCCGCAGGACGGGACTTGAAAGAAGAAGACGGCCACAGCATTGCCGTGATCGGAGATGGCGCTCTCACCGGCGGCATGAGTTTTGAAGCGCTGAACCACACCGGACACGTGCAGCCGGAAAATTTTATCGTGGTACTCAATGACAACGCCATGTCCATCTCAAAAAACGTGGGCGGCCTGCAAAAGTATATGGCAAGGATGTATGCCTCAAAAGGCTATAATGCGCTCAAACAGCAAGTCTGGGATCTCAGCGCCAGCCTGCCCTCCAGCGTGCGCCGCCGCTTTATCTACGGTGCCCAAAAGCTGGAAGAATCCATGATGAATATCCTGGTGCCAAACATCCTCTTTGAAGATCTCGGCCTCAAATATGTGGGCCCCATCGATGGCCACGATATCCCGCATCTGATCTCCATTTTAAAACGCGTAAAGAACAATATGGTGGGCCCTGTCCTGATCCATGTGGTCACCCAAAAGGGCAAAGGCTACAGCCCTGCCGAAGAGGATGCCGCTAGCTTCCACGGAGTGGCACCTTTTGTAGTAAAAGGCAGCAAAAGCGCCTGTGACGGAGGCAAAAGCTATAGCGCTGTCTTTGGCGATACGCTTTGCAAGCTCGCTGCCAGCAATGCAAATCTGGTGGCGATCACAGCCGCAATGAGCGGAGGGACCGGGCTTGGCACTTTTGAAAAGGAATATCCCGAGCGCTTGTTTGATGTGGGCATCGCCGAGCAACACGCCGTCACTATGGCCGCAGGAATGGCGACTAAAGGGATCAAACCCTTTGTGGCGATATATTCCACCTTCATGCAGCGCGCTCTGGATCAGGTGATCCACGATGTGGCCATGCCCCGCCTGCCGGTGGTATTCTGCCTGGATCGTGGCGGAATCGTGGGCGAAGACGGAGCCACTCACCACGGCGCCTTTGATCTGGCCTTTTTAAATTTTATCCCAAATCTGGTCATCCTGGCTCCCTCCTGTGCAGAGGAGCTGATCGCCATGCTAAGCTGGGCTGCTGATTATCAGGACGGTCCTGTGGCCATCCGCTATCCCCGCGGTACAGCCCTTTGCCGAGGCATTGAGGTGACAGATTATCAGCCGGGCAAAGCCGAAATCCTGGCCACGGATCAGAAGGTTTCCGAGCCGCCGATTGCCTTTGTGGCGGTGGGTGATGCCCTGAGCCTGGCGCGTGATACCGCCGCTCTGCTGGCTGAAGATGGAATCAACCCGGTGATCGTGAATCTGCGCAGCGTCAAGCCTTTGGACGATAATGTCTTAAATGCTCTGGGAGAAGGCTGTAAGCTGATCTTCACTTTTGAAAATGGCAGCCGCCTGGGCGGAGTGGGCGCTACGATTGCCCAAATGCTGACCGGCAAAGCGGCACAGGTGGTCAGCTTTGGCTATCCGGATCGCTTTATCTCCCACGGAGATACCGGGCTGCTCAAAGAGCAGATTGGCTTTGACCCTCAGTCTTTGGCTACAGAGATTAAGAAATATCTGTGAATGACCTCATCTGTGCCCGCATCACCCCCGCCGGAAGCGCCGCCATCGCGGTGATCCGCATCAGCGGCATGGGCGCAATAGAGACGCTTGCACAGCATTTTAAGCCCAAACAAAAACTGCTCGAAGCCGCCGGACGAAGCATCGTCTTTGGAACCTTTTATGACGGGGAAACACTCCCTCTGGATGAAGTGCTCTGTAGCGTTTCCCGCGCTCCAGCCAGCTACACCGGAGAGGATTGTCTGGAGCTGAGCTCTCACGGCAATCCCGCCCTCGCCGAGCGCATCATGCAAGTGCTTCTGGGCAAAGCCAGATTGGCGCGCCCCGGGGAGTTTACCCTGCGTGCCTATTTGAATGGCAAGATGGATCTCAGCCAGGCCGAGGCTGTGAATGACCTCATCTCAGCCGGCAGTTCCCGCGCTGAAATGGCCGCTCTGATGCAGGTCAAGGGTTATCTGGGACGGCATCTTGCCCAGCTTTTGGAAGAGATCCGGGATGTCCGTCTGCGCTGTGAATTGGCCATTGATTTTTCCGATCAGGACCTCCCTCAGATCGACCTTGATGACCTGCAGAAGCGCATATCTGCCCTGATGAAAAGCGCCCAGGAACTCAGCTATGAGGGCAAACAGGGCGTCAAACTGCGCGAAGGCATCAAGATCTGCCTGGCGGGAGCCCCAAACGCCGGGAAATCATCACTTTTCAATGCTTTT
>CAZWUD010000130.1:0-4575 GCA_964637055.1 uncultured Candidatus Cloacimonadota bacterium | reverse complement strand
CTTACGATTATGCAGAAGATTACAAAACAAGTGCTAATAGGAGGGAAATGGCTCATTGAGTGGCCGGATATCGGCCAATCCCAGTCTGAGCAATCACCTCAATAAAATAAGTGCAGAAGCCAAAGATTTCCCTTGACTCCAAAGCAATGTGCGTAATCTTATATTGTGTAGAACAAATTAATTTCCGAAGGAGGAGATCATGTTTTTTAGTGGAGCACAATTGAAAGAGGTATTCCTGAGAGCAAAGAAACAGCGCTTTGGGATCATAGCATCCAACGTTGTTTTCGATACTCAAATCCGGGCCATCATCCAGGGTTACAATAGTGTTGGCAGCGATGGTTTGCTACAGATGAGCAGTGGCGCCTGCAAATACGCCGCGGGTGAGAGTCAGGATATGGAGGTCGGCGCACGCTTGATTTCCACCATGATCAAGACCTATGCCGCCCAATTTCCCAAAAGCGGCGTCGGTCTGCACATCGACCATGCCACACCGAATTACTTTGATTTCATCGTTTTTTGCATTGAAAACAATCTGGTGACCTCAGTGATGATCGATGCTTCCAAAGAAGATCTGGCCGAAAATATCCGCGTCACCAAAGAAGTGGTGGATGTAGCGCATAAACACGGCATTCTGGTGGAAGGTGAGATCGGACACATCAAGGGCACAGAAGACGAGATAGTCTCCGAAATCGAGCTTTATACCCGTCCGGAGGAAGCCCTGGAATTTGTGAAGAAGACCAATGTGGATCTTTTCGCCGCCTCTGTGGGCACAAATCACGGCGTATCCAAGGGTGAAAACATCGTATTGCGTCTGGATCTGATCAAGGAGATCGACGATCTCTTGATCAAAAACGGGGTGGAGCGCGGCCTGGTCTTGCACGGCGCTTCCGGCCTCACCGACCAGCAACAGCGCGACGCCATCAAAAACGGGGTGGTGAAGATCAATAAAGACACTCACTACCAGATGGATATGGCTGAGGAGATTCAAGCCTATTGGGAAAAAGAGAAATATGCCATCGTCTGCCCGCCGGACGTGGATCCCAAAGATTACATACCAAGCAAAAGTAAATTTGACCCACGCAAGTGGCTCATTAAAGGCGAAAACAGGATGCAGGAAACAGTGAAAGATTTCTGTCTGGTTTCCGGCAGCGCAAATAAAAGTATATTACTTTAAGGGACTTTATTATGACAAGAGTAGCAATTAATGGATTTGGCCGCATCGGACGTTTGGTGATGCGTGCTTTTCTGAAATTTCACCCGGAAGTAGAGGTGGTGGCCATCAACGATCTTGCCGATGCCAAGACCCTGGCTTATCTCTTCAAATATGACAGTGTGCACAAGATCTTTGACGGCGAAGTATCACATGACGAAGAAGGCATAATCATCAACGGCAAAAAGACCAGGATCTTCTCTGAAAGAGATCCCGGGGCTTTGCCCTGGAAGGATCTGGGAGTAGAGTATGTGGTGGAAGCCACCGGCATCTTCAGAACCCGCGAAAAAGCCGGAAAACACCTGAAAGCCGGCGCTCATAAAGTTATCTTGACCGTCCCCGCCAAAGACGACGTGGATGCCACAATCGTGATGGGAGTAAACCACCGTGATCTGAAAGCTGAAGATAGAATAGTCTCCAATGCCTCCTGCACCACAAACTGTCTGGCCCCCGTGGCCAAAGTGCTGCATGACAATTTTGGGATTGCAAACGGACTGATGACCACCATTCATTCCTATACCAATGATCAGAATATCCTGGATCTGCCGCATCAGGATTTGCGCCGTGCCCGCGCCGCAGCGATGAGCATGATCCCCACCACCACCGGTGCTGCCAAGGCAATCGGCCTGGTGATTCCGGAGCTGAAGGGCGTGCTGGACGGCCTGGCCGTGCGCGTTCCCACCCCGAACGGATCTTTGGTGGATCTGGTGGTAAACCTCAAGCGTGAAATCTCCAAGGAAGAAGTCAACCAGGCCATGAAAGAGGCCGCAGAGGGATATCTGAAAGGCTATCTGATGTATACGGATGATCCGATCGTCTCCATCGACATCGTGGGGAACAGCCATTCCGCCATCTTCGATAGTGGCGGCACCTACGCCAAAGGTAATATGCTCAAGATCTTGACCTGGTATGACAATGAGTGGGCCTACTCCTGCCGGGTCACAGACCTGCTGAAGTACATGAGTGACTTATAATCAATAATCCATAGTTAATCGCTGTTAACAGAGAAAATATAGAGGGCGATCGCCCTCTATATTTTTATTCGAACAATTCAGTTTGTTTAGGCTTAGAAACCTTTTGAAGCGAAGATATCCAGGACCAGGAGTTTGAGATCAGAAAACAAATCCAGATCGCCAAAGATATCCTCCAGACCGGTGATAATGGCATTGATGTGGTCTTTCATGATCTTGGCCACAACCATCTTGGCTCCGGGTTTTTTATCTCCGGTGAAATCAAAGAAGCCCATGAATAGCGGTACTTGGGAGATCAGATGCTCCATCTGAGAACCATCCATGATGACGGATTCCTCGATGCCGTATTCGATGAAGACTCCGGCGATATCCTCGAGGATGTTTTCATCCTTGACGATCAAGAGGAGCAGCTTATCCTTGCCTTCATAAGAGATCTTGCCAGAGCCGTTATCGGCATGTTTGAGAAATTCCTCATAAAGATTGATGCGGGATTTTGCCCTCTGCAGATCGTCTGTAACTCCTGGTTCTCTGAGGATATGTGAGCAAGCAGCAAGAAGCTGAAGATGCTCTTTGCGTTTACCCTTGGGGCCGACGATGGATACAAATGTCTTAGCCTTTTTATGGTCAATTGAATCGAATTCTACACCCTTTTTGCAAATGGCAATGCTGATGTAAAACTCGGTTAGTCCTTTGATCTGGCAATGCGGCATGGCTATTCCGTGGGCAAAGCCGGTGCTGCCTATGCTTTCTCTGGCTTTGAAAGCCTTGTATATATCTTTTTCATCGATTTCGGCAAAACCCTCGCTGCGTTTGAAAAGCTCCGAAATCTTACGCAGAGCCTCATCTTTGTTTTTGGCATCCAAATCTATGCTGCAGGATTCGAGTTTGATAGTTTCTGCAAGAGTCATCTTATCTCCTATTGAGGTTTTTGATAATGGCATATTTAGAAAGGGGTGGGCCCACGATCTCATTGAAAAATACGCCCATTAAGACTATGTTTATCATCTTGGCGATATTGTACTGAACTTCCGGGCCGGCATTTTGCACAATGGGTGAACCCTGCACAAACAAGACCAAGCCAATGGCTACTCCTGCCTGTGGGACGAGGCTCAAACCCAGATAGTTTCTGATTTTCTTGTCCATCCCCAGCGCGAGCCCGGACAGGTATATGCCTCCGTATTTTCCCAGCATGCGTAAGAAAATGTAGGCCACTCCCACCAGGAAGATGGAAAAATCACTGAATACACTCAGGCGCAGCTCTGCGCCGGCGATGGCAAAGAAAATCGCATATAGCAAGGATGTGTACGGTTCAAAAGAGAAAAGGATCCGCACATGCTTTTTATCTAGATTCACCAGGGCCATGCCCAGCGTCATATTGGCAATCAAGGGGGAAAGATGCAGACTGATGGCCATGGATGTGCTGAGGAAGATAAAGCCCATGGCCAGGATCTTGATCTGGTTCATGTTTCGCTTTTTCACGGTGAGTTTGTGGATAATGAAACCTAATACACCACCGATCAACACCGAATACAAGATCTCACTGAAGGCGCCCCACAGAGCTGTGCTGAGCACGAGCTCCACGCCTCCCATCATCGATGCGGCGATCGCAAAGGCTATTGAAAAGATAACCACAGCTCCGGCATCGTCAAGAGCCACAATGCCATAGAGCAAATCTACAAACTTCCCCTTGGCTTTCAGACTTTCCACGATCGCGACGGTCGCCGCAGGTGCCGTGGCAGTGGCTATCGCACCCAGTAAAAATGAGATATAGTTTGGCATACCGAGAAGTAGCAAGCCAAAGGAAACCAAAAGAAAAGTAAGCACGATTTGTGCTAATGTGAGAAAGAAAATGTCTTTACCATAGAGCTTGAGTTTTTGAAAAGAAAATTCACCTCCGATGATGACGGCGATGAAGGAAAGTGTGATTTCTGAGATCACATAGAGCATCTCCATGTTTCCAGGATGGATCAGCCTGAGGCCGCTGGTGCCGATCGCCACACCGGCCAGAATATAGCCTGTAACGGTGGGCAATTTGATTTTCTCGACAATATGACCAAAGAGATAGCCGACCAAAAGCATCAAAGCGGCATTAAAAATCACGTGCTGCGAAAAGTATTCTCTGATCAGTTCCAGTATTCCTAGCATATGTGTCCTATAATATAGGGACTTATGCCCTCAGAATCGGGATTGATGCTTTGCGGCTTACATTGTGACAGTTCCTTTTTATTGCCTTCCTCTAAATCCAAGTGGTAGAACATTGTAGCTCCTCAGTGTCGTATCTACGGTTCAGAATCTTATCTTGGCTTTTATTGTCAAGCGCTAAAGTTTTGCTGCCAGAGGATTCTGAAGTCCGGCCGCCATATTTGCTATTCCGGCCTGCCGGGATCACTTTGA
>CAZWUD010000129.1:0-4578 GCA_964637055.1 uncultured Candidatus Cloacimonadota bacterium | reverse complement strand
AGCGGCCGCCAATATTTTATCTGCACCGATCGTGATGTGGGGCTCTCGATCTGGAATGATGACAGCATCCCGGAAACTGACGGCCCGCATTGGCTGGATCAGATAGTCCCGGACTTGCAGGAAGGCAGCATCTACGGAGTGGCCAGCGTCGAGACTCCATATGGCGGCTGGCAGCATTTCATCGCTTCCGGAAGTGGCCTATATATGTGGGACGAGAGCAATTGGTACCTTTACGACGTATATATAAAGCGCTATCGTTACAATTTTGGCACCAACCTTTGGGAAAATGACACCCTATATTATGAGGATGAAGAGCGCATCTTTGGCAGCGTCCGCACTGCGCCAAGCGCCATTTACGGTGATCCCTTCGGGAGGATCTGGGTCGGTAGCATAGACAACGGCCTCACCATGTATAATCCGGTGCGGGAACGCTTTACAAACTACTATCAGGGCAATGCCCCGCTGCTTTCAAACCAGATCTCATCCCTGGGCTATGACCCCTTGGGAGGCAGACTCTTGATCGGCACAGCGAATGGACTAAACACCCTGAAGATCGGCCGAACCGAAAAACCCGATACCGAGCTGAAGACCCTGAAAGCCTTTCCCAATCCCTTCCGCCCGGATGGCCGCAACTTCGCGCAGATCGTGAACCTCCCTCTGGACAGCATGCCCCCCGGTGACAACCTATGCCGCATCTACAGCGCTTCCGGAGCACTGGTGATCAAACTGAAAGAAAATGCCTTTGCCCGCTTTGAATGGGACGGTCGCAATAAAGAAGGCAAACTGGTTTCCAGCGGTGTTTACTACTTTGTGGTCAGCGATAAAGACGGCAAAACAGGCCGCGGCAAGCTGGCCGTTATCAGATAGAAAGCAGATATGAATAGTGAGCACCTGAATACGAAAAACATCATCCTGCCCCAGAAACTGGATTACCCTCAAGATGGCGTAATCATTGCGGATCGCAAAGTCCGAAGACTATACGCGCAGTTTTTTGAGGCCACACCTGCCAGACCGTTACTTGAGCTTACAGCAGGTGAAAGGCAGAAAAACCAGAATAACTGCCAACGGGTCTACAGCTTTTTGATGGAGCATAATATCGGCAGAAACGACATCGTGCACGTCTTTGGCGGCGGCACTGTCTGTGATCTGGCCGCTTTTGCTGTGGGCACATTCAAGCGCGGCTGCCGGCTGTGGCTATACCCCAGCACTCTTTTGGGCATGGTGGACGCCGCCATCGGTGGCAAGACCGGCCTCAACCACAAGGGCATCAAAAACCTGATTGGCAGCTTCTATCCGGCCGAGAAGATCATCATCCATCCCCCATTTTTGAGGAGCCTTCCCCCCAAAGAGCTGCGACAGGGCTATGCCGAGATGCTGAAATACACCATGCTAAACCCCGCCTTACCGCTACCGGAATTGAAGCAGCTCAAAAGCAGCCCTCCTCAGCTTTTGCGACTATTTGTAGACTACAAAATGCGCATCTGTGCCGCTGACCCCTATGACCAGAGTGAGCGTCTGTTGCTCAATTTTGGCCATTCCTTCGGCCATGCGCTGGAGGCGATTTCCAGATTTCAGATCAGCCACGGAGATGCAATCGTGATGGGCATGACCATTGCCTGTGATTACGCCTTTGATGCGGGACTGATCGATGAAGAACAGTGGACGGGCCTTCGCCACTGGCTGGATCAATACAAGCTCCCAAAATCCGTCCTCAGGCTGGTTGACGAGATCCCTGAAGATGCACTGATGACCTATATGGCGCATGATAAAAAGAATAACGGCAAGCTCCGTCTGGTGCTGCCGGTGGGAGATTCATTTAAGGTAGTGGGAGCCACTCTGGATGCAAAAGAGAGGTCAAAAGCTTGAAGGCTAAGGTCTTTCCGATATCGATCTGGCTCCTCTTGCTACTGATGCTGATTGTGAATGTCATCCCCATCGAGAATAGCAATTCAGCCAGCATGAGCTCAAAGCGCCTTTTCATCTTCCGGCTGGATTACATCCTGCATTCATTGATCTGGCTGGCCTTTGCCTGGCTCTGGATCTTCTCCAGAATCATAGGTTTCCGCTTTTTTGGGCGATATGAAATTGTGACCTATCTCCTGCTGCTTTTTGTCTCGGCAACTGTCTGTGAATACCTCCAGATGCTGGTTCCCTGGCGTGCTTTTAACCCCGTGGATCTGAGCTACAACCTCATCGGTGCCGCTCTGGCTACTGTGTTTATTTTTATCAGCGGTTCAGGCTCCAAAGCTCAGTCCGGTCATCAGAAATAATCATCCCGCTCAGCAGTCATCGTCATCCCCGAAGCCAGAGCCCACATCAGATCAATGCCCACCGGGATAGATTCGTCCGCGGGCAAAAATCGCTCTGAATGCAGGGAGTGCTCACTTCCGCTACCCAGCCAGAATAGCAGTCCCGGATAGAGAGTGGTGAAAAAGCCAAAATCCTCTCCGGCCATGACCGTCCCGGCGGGGACAAATTCATAGGATAGATCTTTGCAATAGCCCTTCAGGCGCTCGACCAGCTCTGCATCATTGACCACCGGCTCATAGCTGCCCAGGATCCCGACCTCAGCTTTTGCCCCCAGACGCTTTGCTTCCTGCTCTGCATGTCGATGGATCAGCGCATTGACCTGATCCCGCTTCTGGAGGTTCAAACTGCGATGCGTGCCCTGCAGCAGGCAATCATCGGGGATGACATTGCGGATCACGCCCGCATTCATCTTCCCCACGTGAAAGATCACCCGCTCTGCTTTGGGCAGTTTGGCAATATCCTTACGGATTTCATTGATAAAATTGATCCCACACTGCAAGGCGTCAACGCCTTTTTCCGGATAAGCCACGTGAGCAGCTTTGCCCAAAAATCGAACGTCAAACTCCTGGGGAATACCAAAGAAAGTCCCCGCTTTTGAGCTCACCGTGCCCACCGGCATATCTCCAGCCACATGCAGGGCATAGGCGGATTTGATCTGATAGTGCTGCAAGATTCCTTCACTCAGGATACTCTGGGCCCCACCCTCCCCTTCTTCTGCAGGTTGAAAAAGGAAGAGCAGATTTTGCCTGGGCCGCGTGATCCAAACCCGCTGAATCAAGCCCAGCAGCACCGCCATGTGCACATCATGTCCGCAGGCGTGCATGATGCCAGAATGCTCTGAGCTATAGGCAGCTCCGCTTTTCTCTGTGATCGGCAAAGCATCCATATCCGCCCGAAAGAGCTGATAAGCCTCGTCTGTCTCGGCGTTGTTATAAACCAAAAGGATGCCGGTCGAATGCTCAAATCTCACTATCTCAAAAAGCTCTTTTACTCCGTGGGTCTGGGTCAATTCCTGAAGATGCTTCAGGATAAAGGCTTGAGTCTTATACTCCCGAAAAGCGAGCTCCGGAATCCTGTGCAAGGCATGACGCAATTCTATCGGATCATACATATCAGTCAGATTCCCTTTTGAGCTCGGCGTGTTTCAGCATGATACTTACTGCATTTGCCGCAGCGCCGATGCGCACGTTGTGCCCCACATTCCAAAAATTGAGTGATTGCCGATCCACCCCATAGCGCAGTCTGCAAACGTGAGACTCATTTGAGGTTCCCAAAGCCAGCGGCGTGATATAGCTATTTTCATGAAAGGTGATGCCATCTGCCTCATTCAGCATCTGGCCGGCCTCCGGCAGCTCTATCTCCTCTTCAAATTCGGCATATACGGACATTGAATGGCCATAGATCACAGGCACCCGGACCGTCGTGGTGCTAATCTGCAAAGCCTCATTACGCAAGATCTTACGGCTCTCCAACAGCATCTTCTCTTCCTCACTGCTATAGCCGTTATCCAAAAAAGCCCCAATCTGGGGAATCACGTTCAAATCGATGATCTCGGGATAGATACCCTTGTGGGTGGATCCTCCCCGCTGCTCTTCCAAGGTGCTAATTCCTTTGTGCCCGCTGCCGGATACGGCCTGATAGGTGGAAACAACCACCTTTTTCAGATGATAAGCCTGATTCAGCACGGCCAGAGGCAGCAGCATCTGGATGGTGGAACAATTGGGATTTGCCACAATGCCTTTGTAGCCCCTCAGGAGATCTCCATTGATCTGAGGGATGACCAGGGGGATCTTTTCCTCTTTGCGAAAAGCTGAAGAATTGTCGATCACCAGTTCGCTGTGCTTCCGGGCAATCGGCGCAAAACTGGCCGCCACATCCCCACCTGCTGCGAAAAATACATAATCGTAAGCTTTGAGCAGGGATTCTTTGCAAAGTTCCTGCACTATGATGGGCTCATCCAGATAGTAGAGTGTCTCGCCGGCAGACTTTGCCGAAGCAAAGAGATCAAGGCAGTCCAGCTTCTGCCCCAGCTCCTGCAGGCAGGTTAGCATCATTCTTCCCACCTCTCCGGTGGCTCCCACAATGGCAATCTTCATTGGTTATCCTATCCTTTTACATGCTTTTGATGTGAATCTCCACCCTGAAAGATACAGAACTTTTGTCAATGTAAACTTGACGAATACCGGCATCTGAAATTACTTGCATTCTGATGCTTGCGCCCCTGTAGCTCAGGGGATAGAGCAGCGGTTTCCTAAACCGTTGGTCGGA
>CAZWUD010000128.1:0-4583 GCA_964637055.1 uncultured Candidatus Cloacimonadota bacterium | reverse complement strand
CTGCCATCATCGGCATGGTCTTTTATAGTATTATCATCCACGAAGTGAGCCACGCCTTTGCGGCCTTTGCTCTGGGAGATGACTCCGCACAAAGAGCCGGACGCCTGAGCTTTAATCCCAAAAGACACATCGATATCTTTGGCACGATCATCCTGCCTTTGATCCTTTATTTTAGTGCCGGCTTCATCTATGGTTATGCCAAACCGGTGCCTTTTAACCCATACAACTTTCGCAATTTCAAACGAGATTCCGGACTCACTGCATTGGCCGGCCCAGCCTCCAATGTCTTGATAGCGATCATCCTGGCCGTGATCTATCACTTGGCCTCAGGCGTGTTTATGTTGCAGTATGTGCTGTACTACGTGATCTTCCTGAATCTGCTACTGGCCTTTTTCAACCTCATCCCGGTACCGCCGCTGGACGGCTCCAAGGTGCTGGGTATGTTTCTAACCGATCAGGCCTATTTCAAATGGACTGCTCAAGAGCGCAAGGGCATGATCTATCTCTTTATCATCATTATCGGCTCAAACCTCTTGGGCTTTAACTTGATCGGGAAATTAGTCCTGCCCCCTGTGAGCTTCATTATGAGGCTTTTAGGATTACCCGTCTAGTGGCCTACCCCAGGCTTGCATCTGAACAAATGATGCTCTGTTAAGATTATTTGCATGTTTAGGAATGATACTTGCATAAACATATATAAAATTAATCCAGTTGAGGAAAAGCAATGAAGAAATTAGCAATGCTGCTGCTCGTAAGCCTTATTTGTGGGCTTGCGTTTGCCGCGGGAGTAGAGAATGCTCCCACATCATACAAGTCTGCTTTTGAGATTCAAGCTCAAGATCAGAGCCGAATGGATCTGAATTTCACCTTACCGGAATTTCAGGTGAATGAAGAATATACAAATGGACAAACCTATCATAGAATAGAATTGCCCAATGCTGGAACCTTGATGCAAAGCGGGATGCCCGAATTACCGGTGATCACCACCACAATTGCGATTCCCCATCAGGGCAGTGTCAATATCGAGGTACTGCACTCACAGCACAGCATTCTAACCCAATACAATGCCTATCCATTGCAACAGGGCCAGGAGCTGGAAAGCCCCAAGGCCTTTGTCCAAAATACAGATTTCTACAGTAGCGGCGACACCTATCCTGCCGCTGCTATTGAGTATAGCGACCCCATGATCCTGCGTGATTTCAGAATCATCACTCTCCAGGTAAATCCCTTTAGCTACAACGCTGTTACGCAGGAACTCACAATGTATGAGAATATCCAAATGCGGGTGAACTTCACCGATGAGCCGGGGCTGAACGAACTTACCGCTCCCGTGCAAGGGATCTCTCGCAGCTTTGATAAAATTTATTCAGCAATCATCCAGAACTACGATGATTACCGTGAACCCGTCTTTGCCGACACTCCGCCCCGCTATCTGATCATTCATGGCAATACCAGTGATACCACTTTCCACACCGCATTGGATAACTATGTGCTCTGGAAGCGGCAAAAGGGCGCCGATGTGGACGTGGCCAGCACGGCCTCCAGTGAAGCCGGAAGCTCCACTTCCAGCATCCAGACCTTTATCCGCAACCGCTATAACAACCCCAACACCCGGCCGGACTTTGTGATCCTCATTGGGGATACCACCGGTAGCTACTCCATTCCGGCTTTCTTGTATGACAACTATGGCGGAACTGACTATCCTTACACTCACATGAATACCGGGGATACTCTGGGCGATCTCTTTGTGGGCAGGATCTCCGTGGAAAACATTACCCAGTTCCTGGTTTTGCTCAATAAGATCTACCTCTATGAAAGAGATATCAATCTGGACACAGCGGATTGGCTGAACCGCATGATGCTGGCGGGTGATAACCAACCTTCCGGGATCTCTACAATGTACATCAGCAAATACATCAAAGAGATGGCCTCGGAGATCAATGAAGACTACACCTTTACTGAGACCTATGGCCCCAGTTTTCCCAGTATGGTCTCCACGATCAATACTGCCATCAACCAGGGCGTGGGCTTTTATAGCTTCAGGGGTTACATCGACTTTAGCCCCCCCAGCGAATCTGCCCTCTTTAACAGCTTCAGGCTTCCGCATGCCGTCATTATCACCTGTTCTACAAATAACTACTGGAACGGAACTGGTGAGGCAGAATCATTTGTCCGCTACGGCACTACTGCTGCTCCCAAAGGCGCTGTGACTGCTATTGGTATGAGCACATCCGGCACTAAGACCACGTTTAACAACGTGATTCACGGAGCCATCTTTGAAGGTATTTTCGCTCGCGGAATGCGGACTATGGGTGAAGCGCTTCTACACAGTAAGCTCTATATGAACGAGATGTTTGGGGTTTCATCCCCTGTAAATGTGGGGAAATTTACTCACTGGGCAAACCTGATGGGTGATCCCACTATGGAAGTCTTCACCGGCATTCCCAACAGATTTGAGATGACAAGCCTTGATAGCATCCCGCTTGGGCTGACTTTGTTTGATGTAGCCGTAGTCGATAGCGTGGGGCTGCCCGTTGAGGGAGCCTCTGTGGTCCTGTCCTCCGGCTTTGATATTCTCAGCCGTGGCTACACAGATTCTGAAGGCAACGTGATTATGGTCCTGCCTCAGGATATGACCGCAGGACAGGGAGTATTGACCGTCAGTAAGCATAATTTCAAGCCTCTGCAGGAAGATATCAATATGGTCGCCGTCGATACTTTGGTGCCTGATTCAATCGTGATTGATGATGACGATCAAGGCGCCTCTGATGGTGATGGCAACGGCCTTGTCACAGCCGGTGAGACTGTTGAGCTCTTCTTTGGTCTCAAAAATATGGGCAGTGAAACCGTTTCCGGCGTCTCCGGCACCGTGGTTTCGGAAAATCCCTGGATCACCATCACCCAGGGGAGTATCAGCTATCCCGATATCCCCGGAGGCGGAGTGGGCAACAACCTTTCGCCCATCGTTATCGAAGTGGATCCCGCCACTCCTCATCAGACCATGTTGAGGCTATACCTGCTCTGTACTGACTCTGAAGACAACGAATATAACGTGTCTGAATTTATTCCCGTGGAAGCAGCCCGGGCGGTCTTTGTCGATCTCACTGTGCTTGACAACGACGATGGCATTTTGGATCCGGATGAGACTTCTGGTCTCAGCCTGACCTTCCTGAACAACGGCGCTGCGACAGTGCAGAATGTCTATGCCAGACTTTATACCGAAAACGACCTGCTCTCAGTGGTCAGCAATACCGCTTTCATCGGCGATCTGCCTCTGGGCACAGAAGTGAGCAGCTCTGAGACAGAGCCCTTCAGTGTGTGGCAGCGTCCTGAAACTCTACCCGGCATGGTGATGCCGCTCTATGTGCGTCTCTATAATGATAACGGCTTTGAGCAGATTGTACCCTTTAGCCTCACCGTAGGTGAAGTGGGGGAAAATGATCCCCTGGGTCCGGATAGCTACGGCTATGTGATCTATGACTGGACCGACACTGCTTACCCGGAAGTCGCAACCTATGAATGGATAGAGATTGCGCCTCAGGAAGGCGGTCTGGGCACTGCCCTGCCGATTTCTGATAGTTATGCCAGCGGTGACGAGGGAGACCAGGTGGGCGCCCAATCTCTGGCTACCGTGAATCTTCCCTTCCCCTTCCAGTTTTACGGACGTCTTTATGACCAGATCACGGTTTGCTCAAATGGCTTTATCGCTATGGGCGTCACCGAAAACGCTGAGTTTAGAAACTTCCGCCTGCCCGGCGCAATGGGACCCAGCCCGATGATCGCCCCCTTCTGGGATGATCTGGCCACCCACAGCGGCAGCGGCATCTACTACCTCTTTGACCGCAGCAATCAGTCTTTCATCGTTGAGTGGTACAACCTTTTCAACGGTAAGAACGGCAGTTCACTGGAAAGATTTCAGGTGATCCTTTATGACCAGGCTACATATAACACCAGCCTGGGTGATGGTCCCATCAAGTTCCAATACCATACCTTTAATAACGTGAATTCCCAATCCGGGAACAGGCACGGGAACTACTGCTCCATCGGTATCGAAGATCACACCGGCACCCGCGGCCTGGAATATACTTTTAATAATACCTATCCCACAGCCGCAGCCACCCTTTCCAACGGCAAAGCCCTTTATATCACAAATGTGCCCATCTACCACGAAGCGGCAAATATCCTGATCACCCAAACCTATCTGGATGATCCCAACAACGTGGTGGAGCCGGGTGAGACAGTGGATCTGGGTATCCGTCTGGAAAACTCCGGAAATCTGCTTGCCACGGATATTGAGGCTACTCTCAGCACCCAGAATCAATACGTCACGATCCAGAATCCCAGCTCAGAATATTACCCGCTGGATGCTGAAGAAAGCGGCGTGAACCGCAGTCCTTTCACCTTCACGGTATCTCAGGATTGCCCTTCCGGAGAGGTTATCAATTTCTCCTTGCATGTGGAGTCCGGCGAAGTCTTTTGGGACCGCCAGTTCAGCCTTCGTGTGGATTCATCACAGCTCCAATACCACTCCTTCATGATCTCGGATTATGAGGGCAATTTCAACGGCGTGATCGATCCCGACG
>CAZWUD010000127.1:0-4593 GCA_964637055.1 uncultured Candidatus Cloacimonadota bacterium | reverse complement strand
GTCTATGATATCTTTGATGGAGCTGTTTAGCATGGGCTCTCCGGCTCCGGAAAAGGTGATATAATCCAGATGGGGTCGGCTCTGCATAAAGTCGTCAAGCTCAGCCAGGATCTCCTGGGTGGGGAAGAATTTCTCCCGCCGGGTCTGCAAATGTGTGGTGCTTTGCACTTCACAATAGACGCAATTCAGGGGGCAGTATTTATAGGGCACCAGGTCGATTCCCAGAGATCTGCCCAATCTGCGGGAATTTACGGGACCAAAAAGATGTTTGTATTTCATATCTTAGAATGTAGTTCCAAATTGCAAATGAGGCTCCCAGGAACGGTTGTCCACGCTGTAGGCATAGTCAAAACCGATGAGGCCAAATGGACTGCGAATTCGGATGCCGGCGCCCAAACCTTTTTTGAGCTCCAAAAAGTTAAAGTTTCTCAGCTTGTTATAGCTATTTCCTGCATCAAAAAAGCCGATCCCGATGATCTGATCGCCGGCAATGGGATAGCCGAGCTCGGTGGAAAAGATCACCGCTCTGGTACCGCCACCGGCCGGGCCGATGGAGCGATCAGGATAGCCGCGGATGCCGTCTGCCCCCGTGCCGCCAAGATAGAATTTCTCATCCGGCGGAGCGTCATTAGAATCACCATAAGGCGTGATATAGGAAAAGCGCCATTTTGTGCGCAAGGTCAGCTTCTGCCAGGCTTCGGCATACCAATTTACCTGGGCGATCTGCTTGAAATAGTCAAAGTCGCCCATAAAAGGTCCGCCTGCCACTTCAGAGAAAAGCGTGATCTGAGAGCCTTTGGTGGGGAAGAATATATTATCCCTCGTATCTCTGCTCATGGTGAAGTTCATCGCCGAAGTATAGCGCCAGCCCAGTTGATCCAGCTCGATCAGGGTAGCATTTGCCAGACTGTCCGCCATGATGGAGGACTGGTTTGTGATATTATATTTCTTACTGTAAAAAGAGTATCCGACTGAGGCACGGGTGCGATCCACCCAGGGCACCGATTGACCCAGGCGCACGGATCCACCACGGGTGAGGATCTCATAGTAAAAGGAGCTCCAGTTCTTTTTGGTATAATAGAGGTTTGTGCCCAAAAGGATGTCGGTGTCATATAGGTTGGGATTGGTAAAGCCCAGTTCAAAATTCTGTGTACTGCCGCCAAAATCCCAGGTGATGCTACTGCTCCAGTTATTGCCAAAGAGGTTGTTTTGCGAGACCGAGAGCTGCCCCACAAAATTGTCCTGAGAGTTATAGCCGATACCGACATTGGCCACGCCGCTGGCTTTGTCGATCACGTCAATCTGCAGATCGATGTCACCGTTTTTGTTGATGCGTTCGTAGTCCAGACGGATATCCGGCTCAAAAAAGCCCAGGTTGTAGATATTTTGCTGGCTGCGGATCACCTGGGATTGTCGGTAATAATCCCCAGGTGCAATCTCAAGCTGGCGCAGCAACACCTTTTCTTTGGTGCGCCGATTGCCGGTGAAGTGGATCTTGCGGATGCGGGCGCGGGTATTTTCATTGATCGTCATCTCCACATTCAGCCGCTGCTCAGACTTTACAAAGTCGTTGCGGATGTCAGCATAGATGAAGCCTTCGTCAAAATACATAGAATAGACCTTGGCCATCTGATTGTCAAATTTCTCCTGGTCAAATGTATCGCTTTCCTGGAAAGTGAAGGCTTCCAGGATACTCTGGGTGGTAAAGTGCTCATTGCCGGATACAGTAATCTCGCCAAAGAGATACTTGACTCCCTCCTGGATCATGATCACCAGTTCGTGATGACGGTCCGAGATCTGCTGCAGATCATAGGGTCCGATGCCTACGTCGATGAAACCGTTTTTCTTATAATAGTTTTCCAAAGCGACCAGGTCTTCATCAAATTTAGCTTTGTCAAAACGACCGGAGCGCAGGAATCCTGAAGGCTTGGTTTTCATTCTGCGAATCAATTGTTTGTCATCAAAATTCTCATTGCCGATAAAGGTGATCTGCTTGAGCTTGATGCGGCTGCCTTCTTCCGCTTCCAGGCTGAGTGCGACCTTATTGCCCGGCAAGGCTCGCTCTGTGATCTCGATCTGAGCGTTGCCAAAGCCTTTTTCGGAGTATTCGGCTTTTAGCTTTTGCAAGAGCCTGGCTTTGAGACTACCGCTCCAATAGCCGCCGATCCGCAGGTTTGCCATTTCCTCTACTTCTTCTTTTTTGATCACCTTAAAGCCTTGATAGCTAACCGAACTGATGGCCGGATTTTCCACCACCTGCACGATCACGTTTATGCCGGTTCGATAGGGCTCGGAATGGATCTGAATATCACCAAACACACCCATGCGGTAAAGGTTTTTGATGGATCGGGACACATCATCCTGATTCAGGGCATCGCCCACCCTGAGACTCATGGCTGAGATCACCATCTCCGGGGCGATATTTTCGGTACCTTCCACCCGGATTTCATATATAGTTTCGCCCGTGGCCCAAAGGCCTCCAAAGAGCGCTAGTAAGGCGATTATGAGTAACTTATGTTTCCAATATACTGGCATTTTACCTCCACTTCAACGGTATCTACCAAACTCTGTGAAAGCCTCTTTTTCGTAAAGTCTTTTTTTTGCACTGATATGCACAACGGATCGCAGCCCTCGCTTTTCACGGCTTTTTGCCGATAAATTAGTCATCTCGCAGGGCAGAGACTGTCATATCCTTTTCTGGCCGGCTTCACTCTGCCAAATGCTCTAAGCTTTTGGGATAAATGATCTTCAGCTCGGCCTTTCTCTCTAGATACCATTCATCCAGACGGGCATTTCCGGCTTCCTGTAAGGCAGCATGCAAGATGCCGGCTTTTTCCTTTTCCCAATCCCCGGTGCTACGCTGATGTCTTTTTTCTACAAATGCCAGGTAGTGAAAGCCATGATTCTCGATCAATGGACTGAAAGCTCCCTCGGGACTGGTCAGGATGGCCCGGTTTAGCGCTTCAATCCGGCCGATTTCTGGTAAATTGCTGTCCAATCCTATTCCCTCAACTGCAATGACCGACAAACCGGCTTCACGGGCAGCTTCCAGATACTCATCAGAGCTATGCTCACGGATAAATTTCCCCACAAAATCCTCCATATAATGCCGTCTCTTGAGTGATCTGGCCTGAATCTCCAACACCGGACGCTCCACTTCAAAGGGGATGTAGTATTCTGCTTCCTCACGGGCAATCTGGCAGACAAAGATGTCCTTCATGGGGCTATGATAGACGGGCAGCAAGGTGCCCACGGGGTTGGCAAAGCTTGATCTCACCAGCTCGGGATCGCGGGTCATCCCGCGGATGATCTTATCCTGGGGAGAAAATAGTCCGCTTTCTGAAAGCTCATAACCCAGCGTCTCTGCGGCAGCATGGAGTCCGATGCGTTCAGCTTCGCGATATAGTTCCTCACTGAGCGGGCCGATCTGATCCGCAAGATGGGCATTAGCGCGGGAGCCGGGCCCTGCAAAGCGCACAAAATAGAGGCTGCGCCCGTTTTCTCTGCGATAGTCTTCCCGGTTTGCATCATAGATAGCCATGATTTCTGACTCCTCAGGCTGGATCTCATACAGCTTTGTATAGTCAAAAAAGATGATCTGGGCATCTGCGCTTGCGCCTTGCTGCATCCATTCTCTCTGGATAGCGACGCTGTCGATTTGGGCTTCGGATTTGATCAGATCCAGCAGTTTGTGATAGATATATACATCGCGGCTATACTCCATAATGCTGAGCTTAAATTCCGGCCGCTCACGGAGAGCCGTTTCGTATTTATTGCGGTCAAATCTGCCTTCGGTCATAAGGTCCGGAATCTGCATCACTCCGGAGGGAGGATTCTTGATGATCTCCTCTTCCAGTTCGAGCGGGCTGAGTTCGATACCGCGTTCCACAATTTCGTTGTTATAGATATTCATGGCGATAATTTCTTCAAAATACTGCTCAAAAAGGGAGAGAGAATCTGCAGAGCTGAGATTGTCCGGATATCTCTGATAGTCCAGATAGGCGGCAAAGCCCTCTTCCAGCTCGGCCTGGCTGTAATCCCGATCCCCGATTCTGGCGGCGATATTTGTCCCTGCGCTGAGGATGGTGACGGCGACCACCAGCAGCACCGGCAAAATGTATCTTTTCACAAAAAACTCCTTAATCTATCTGTCATACTGGATGCTATCCCAAATTGACTTTCCTGCACTTCATGTCAAGCAGAAAGCTGAACCTAAGCCATTTGGGGAAAGAAAATTCCTGACAGTTTGTCACCATCCCGCCTTGCACTTTACGCAAGCACTCTGTACAAAGGAAAAGGACGCCCCTTGCGAGACGTCCTGATGGTGTGAATTGTGTGAGGCTTAGCCTTTACGATGGCAAAACCACCAGTCGTAGCATTCCAGTTCGCCTGCTTTGGCTTCGGCTTTGCGTTTCTCAGCACCAGCCACATCTTTGGGCGGAGGAGCGATCACGTGGTCGCCGATAATGCTGTTGTTCGGCCAGTCTGCCGGCATTGCGCATTTGTTTTCATCGCTGTACTGCATGCCCTTGACGGCGCGCAGGATTTCTTGCATATTACGTCCCAATTCCTGAGGGTAATACAGGATGATCC
>CAZWUD010000126.1:0-4722 GCA_964637055.1 uncultured Candidatus Cloacimonadota bacterium | reverse complement strand
AGGTGGGCAATAGATTCTTCCGCTGTTGGGATCACAAAGGTCACGGCAGGACAAATGTGGTGGAAGCGCTGATGCACTCCTGTGATGTGTATTTCTATGATCTTTCCTTGAAGCTGAATCTGGAGGAATTTAAGGAATATACCCTCAGCTCCCATCTGGCAGAGAAGACAGGCATCGATCTGCCCAATGAACGCAAGGGCTTTTTCCCGGATTCAGCCTGGTATCGCAAAAGATTCGGGCAAAATATCGGCATCATGGGGCACAAGGTGAATCTCGCTATCGGCCAGGGTGAGATCCTGACTACCCCCATCCAGATGAATGCCTATTACGCTGCGATAGCCAATGATGGGCTCTGGATCCAGCCTCATCTTTTGAAACAAACGGTGGGACGCGCCGTGCTGTCCCGCGCTCAGGTGGAATCGGTGGACAGGCGCCCCTTGCCCTTTAGCAGCGGTGATCTGGCCACTATCCGCAAGGGACTTTACGACGTCTGCAATTCAGATAGAGGGACAGCACGCAGTGTGCGGGTTCCCGGCGCTACGACCTACGGCAAGACGGGCTCGGCGGAAAATTCACTGGGCAGCGTCACCCATGCCTGGTTTTGCGGATTTATCGAGACCGACAAGCCGGAGATAGCGGTCACGGTCTTCATGGAAAATGCCGGAGGCGGAGCGGCGATGGCAGCACCGGTAGCCCGGCAGATTTTTGACTTTTACATGGGTAATATCGAGGATATCAAACGCCCGGCCAGGCTACCTGCTCAATTCAGAACCGAGGAAGATCCGCAGCTCGAGGAAGAGCCGGAAGCCGAAGAGCAGTCCCAGCCGGAGAGCGAGGAAGAGCTCCCCTCTGAGCCGACTGAAGTGACCGACCCCGCTCAGGAGCCCGGAACATGATCAATCGCAAGAAATTTGACTTTTTGCTCCTGGCGCTGCTGGTGATCCTGATCGCAGTGGGCTGTGTGGCAATCTATACGGCTTCCACCACGATGATCTCAGATCAGGTCAGCACGGCTAACTATTGGTGGAAACAGATCATCTTTGCATGCCTGGCTTTTGGGGCGATGGCGCTGATCTTGCGCTTGCCGATGCCCATCTTTGACATCCTCATCCTGCCGGCATTTGTGCTGAATCTTTTGCTGCTGGTACTGGTGCTCTTTACGCCGGAAGTGAATGGCTCGCACCGCTGGTTTAGCATCGCAGGCATCAATATCCAGCCCTCGGAAAGTGCCAAACTGCTGACCATCCTGATGGTGGCGCGCTATATCTCTCGGGAAAATCTCAGTGAGTATCGGCAAATGCTGCATGGCCTTGGCATCATGATCGTGCCCGTGATATTGATCATCATCGAGCCTGATTTTGGCACCACGCTGGTCTTTTGGGTGGCGCTTTTGGCGATGTTTATCGCAGCAGATATCCCGCTTTTTTACATTCTGCTGATCATCTCTCCGATCCTGTCTGTGGTGGCTTCCCTGCACTGGCTGGGCATCATCATCTGGATCGCCGCACTGGTCTTGCTCCTCATGAAAGCCAGGCTTTCCTGGGTGGCGATCACGGTGGCAAGCATTGTGAATATCTTTATCTCGCTGATCATGCCGGTCTTTTGGATGGGACTCAAAGACTATCAGCAAAATCGTATCATGAGCTTTTTGGACCCCACGCGGGATCCTCTCGGAACGGGATATCAGATCATCCAATCCAAGATCGCCATTGGCAGCGGTGCTCTCAGCGGCAAAGGCTGGCTGATGGGCTCTCAGAAAAATATGAACTTCCTGCCGGAACACCATACAGACTTCATCTTTTCGGTCTGGGGTGAAGAATTTGGTTTCATCGGTTCGATCCTGCTTCTGATCTTGATCTTTAGCTTTTTTGCCCGGATTATTTTTGACATCGGCAAGCTGAAGGTCAGGGAAAGAAAGCTTGCCTCATCGGGGATATTGGCTTATCTTATGTTTCAGACCTTCATCAATATCGGGATGAATATCGGACTGGTACCGGCCACAGGAATACCCCTGCCTTTTATCAGTTATGGAGGCTCAAACCTCCTGATCAATACCCTGTCTGTGGCGGTCATCCTGAAATATCTCAATGAAAGAGGTTTTATAAAATGAGGTTTTGCATTAGCATTTTCTTTTTAGCTTTGCTCACCAGCTCCTGCGTGGTGAATTCAACCCTGCTCTTTAGCGAAGCCGACATTGAGGATAGCGTCAATCTGCTGTCCAATCCGGGCTTTGCCCCGCAATCAATGATGGCAGAAGAGGGTCTGCCCGGCTGGAATCTACACAGCAAACCGCATAGCAGCCAAAAAGGCGTCCATCTGGATCCCGGAGTGGCATCAGAAGGTGACAGCTCCCTGAAAATAAGCGCATCAGACAGAGAGGTCTCGGTGGTCTCCGATCCCTTTAGCGTACGTCGTTACGGTGGTTATTACGCCAAAGTGATGGTGATGTCCGATAGCGAGGAAGATCTGCAGGTCACACTGCAAATGGTCACGTTTCGGGATGATGGGAAGATCACAAACCGCTTTCGCAAAAAGGAACGGCTCAAGCCCGGCTGGAACAAGCTATGCGTCAGTGCAGGATTTCTCAGACCCGGAGTCACATCAGGGCGCATCTCGGTGATAATCCCACCCTTCAAAGATGGAGATCTATGGCTGGATGATGCCGGATGCTGGGAAGTGCACGGCTTCAGAATCGACTAAAAAATGCACAAAATAGGCAATAAACAGCGTTTTATCTTGACTAAAGTTAGACAGTGAATACCCATGCGAAAAAAGGAAAGGAGTTTAGCATGAAGAAATTACAGCTTGTGTTGATACTTTTACTCGCAGCCATGATGCTTATGGTTAGCGCTTGTGGCGACGATGATGATGACAATGGATCAGGGATCAGCGGTATCCCGGATATCACGCCTGAGAATTATGACTGGGACATCTATTTCATAGGATATTCCCACTTTGACGAAAAGAGCATGGAATATCAGGTCTGGGCAGATTGGCTGGGAGAACCCGAAGCCATTAGCCAAAACGACATGTTTACCATCAAAATCAATGGCGAAACCCACGAATTCTATTCCGAGAGCTGGGGTGGGTATTGGAGTATTTATACCACTGTCGAGCTTGAGCCCGGCACAGAGTATTCTGTGACATTTTATAAGAATGGAAATTCTGTGGCCTCTACAAACCTGAAATTGGTATACCAGCCCACCGTGAATTTCCCCAGTACTTACAATCCCACCGAAGCAACCGAAATCAACTGGACTATGTCCGGCAACAATCAATATCAGGGTATGTCCCTCATGTCATTCTCCGCAGATTATGATGAAGAAGATGACTGGGAAAAGACTCTCTCTCCATCTGATAGAGATGTCACCATCCCTGCAAATGCTGTGTCTAGCTTTGGTCCCGAAACCGAATATGACATAACGCTGGTGCAATTGAACTTTAAGAAAGATAAGCGTGTTGCCTTTAGCAGCATCGCCGCTATCTATGCTTTCTATGGAGATTCCTACGCACTCGAAGACAAACTTGAAGATGCGCGCAAGCTGGCCAAAAGCTACCGTAATCAATACTAAATAATATCAGACACAACGAAGTGGCCGGGGCTGATGCTCCGGCTTTTTGTTTAGCCAATAAAGAGGCTGAGCCTGATCTCCACCTGGCTCTCAAAATCCCCCTTCAGGTGTTGACGGGCTCTGAGCTCGATGCGGCCAAAAGAGGGTTTTAGCGCAGCTTTGGTCTCCAGTCTGAAAGAGTTTTGTCCCAAGGACTCATAGCCCAGATCGCTGTCATCCGGCACTATCATCCGGTAGCGGGTATTGCTCCAGATACTGTAGCCCAGATTCATCTCCCAAGCTTGCTTTTGATAAGAAACGCTCTGCTGCCACCAGGATCCGGAAGAGAGCGTTAGCTGCTTTTCCTGGAAGTGATAACGGGCAGCGAAGGCTATCTCCCAAGCCTCACTGAGCAGATGTGAACCCTGCAACCGGATGCGGTAATGCAAGGGAATGCTGCTGGTGTAACTGCTGTCAATTGCGGTCAGGATCTCCCGATCGATGAGCTTCAGGCTGCCCATCAGGTGGCTGTCCTCATCACGGTAACGGATGCGGAAAGCACTGTGGGACAGCCATTGGGCATCGCTGAGATCCCCCAGGCGGCGGTTTTGCACGGAGCCAGCCTCCAGCGTCAGGGTGTCCCAGGGCCGGTATGAGAGCTCGGCACTGATCTCATCGCGCTCATCGCGGCTGCTCAGGCTCAGCGCTTTGCCGGCATAGGCGGGGCGCTGATATTTGCCGAGATAGGAGTAGCGCCAGCTTTGCCGAAAGGCTCCGCTTTGCATGTTCCACTCTGTCTTCAGAGACGGGCTTCCCTCTTGCAGAGCGGCTTCCAGGCTCAGGCTGTGATCTCCCAGCTCGGCGCGGGCAAAGATCGCGGGCATCTGGAGAAGGGAATCCAGGCTGGCATCGGCAAAAGCCCTGTCATAGCGCTGATGATAATACAAAGCGCCGGCCATAAAAGACTTTCCCTCATAGCACAAGCCCAGTGAGCCGATGCGCTCCGTGCTTTTGGATAGATAATCTTGCTTGCTCCCCGGTAGATAGCTGATGCGGTCATCGACCAGTTTCACATCCCTTGCGCGCACAGAAGCCATCCCCAGGATCTGCCAATTCCCATGGCCGAGGCGGATGGCTGCCCCCTGAGGAGCGTAAGAGCGGGGATGCGGCG
>CAZWUD010000125.1:0-4724 GCA_964637055.1 uncultured Candidatus Cloacimonadota bacterium | reverse complement strand
AGAGATTCCGCTTTGGTGTTTTAATGTATCGTCCCAGAAAAAACCTCTCTATCCTATCCATCCTGATCCCTGTCTTCGACGTTGACCATTTCTGCGATGGATAGAGGTAATCGTCGAGAACTGCTGACTCGGTTTATGATCAATTCCGAGATAAGCCCCAGAGACACAAATTGCAGACCTCCCAAGATCAAGAGAATACCCAGAAACAGAAGGGGGCGATTTGACAATGCTACTCCATAGAATATCTTCAAAACCGCCAGATAGACCGTGATAGCTGTCCCCACCACAGTTGAAAGCAGGCCAATGCGACCAAATAAATACAGTGGGCTCTTGATATACTGGGTTACCATCTTTACGGTTAGCAGATCAAAAAAGCCTCTCAGATAGCGCTCCATGCCGTATTTGCTCTTTCCAAACTGGCGAGCACGATGCCGGATGGGGATCTCCCCCACACTGAAGCCCAAAGAATGAGCCAGAGCAGGGATATAACGATGCATCTCTCCATAGAGAGAAAGCTCTTTTACCAGCTCTTTGCGGTAAGCTTTAAAGCCGCAATTGTAGTCTTTCAAAGACAGACGGAAAGTAGCCGCAGTCACGCTATTGAATATCCGGGAAGGGATTCTCTTGTGCCAGGGGTCACGCCGCTTTTTCTTCCAGCCTGAGACCATGTCAAATCCCTCATCCAGTTTTGCCAGAAATGCCGGGATTTCGACAGGGTCATCCTGCAGATCCGCATCCATGGTAAAGACGACCTCACCGCGGGCAAGCTCAAAGCCCTTTTGCAGAGCTGCTGCCTTGCCAAAATTCCGCCGAAAGCGGATCAGCTTCACAGATTCATCTTCGGAGGCAAGGGCCCACATCTGTTTGAAACTGTCATCTGTGGAGCCATCGTCGATAAAGATGATCTCATGCCTGTGTTCACCCAGATTTTGGATGATTTCCCGGTACAACTGTGCGATTGACTCTTCTTCATTCAGGACAGGTATTACAAAAGATAAAAGCATAATGACCTCAGATAAATACCCTGGCTATCATCATCACAAGACCCGCACTCAGCGGGACTTTGATGTTATCATCCAGAGCGATATTGCTCGATTCAGCTCCAGTAGCAGCCAGAGCGCCCAAAATTGCCAGGAAGGGATCCTGCAACCACCATAGTCCAAAGATTAAAGAGCTGGCAAAACAAGCCAGGCTTCCCTCTAGGCTCTTTTTGCTGCCCAGGAACTTGCGCTTGCCAAAGTTTATTCCGATCAAGGCCGCAAATGTATCCCCAATACTCAAAAAAGCGATGGATGCGGCCGCAATCTGGGGTTCAAAAAAAGCTATGCAGAGCAAGCTGGATACCAGCAAATATGTGGCACCTGTAAAATCTTTGAACTCATGACGGCGCAGAATCATCCCAAACATGCGATGGAAGGTCTTGCGGAAACTTCTTTGCCAAAACCGGTTAAATTCGATCACCATGCTGATAATCAGTGCCAGTAGAATGAGGCTGAATCCCAGACGCCGATTGTAGCCCAGGACATAGCGATATCCAAAGGGAATCACCAAAGAACCCAGATGAATGGATTTCCTTAGAGTTTCACTCAGATGTCCCATAATTCCCTAACTGTCAAAGATCTTAACGATGCGTAGATGATTGCTTGAGCGCCACATTACGAGGCAATCTGCAATCATATCACGAGAAAGCCGCAAGCTACCAATATCCAGATTCCAGCCGCTGCCAAAATCCTCTGCCTTGAGCCCTTTCACCTTCAGCAGTGGCTCAGGATTCTTCTGTCCCCAGGGCAGCAGGGCCTCCAAATCTTTCCAGACAGCGTGATTCATCTCAGTCAGGCTGCATTGAGCATCAAAGGCCATCTCCTCTGTCCCGTCCGGCGCTGTGTATGATGTGCCCAAGTAGTCGGTGAAACACTCCAAAAAGTCGTCATAAGCCCCTTCTTCCATTGTAAAGCCAGCTGCTTTTACGTGCCCACCAAATTGGATCAAGTGCTCTTTGCAGTGTCCAAAGGCTTCCACCATGTTAAAACCGTCACTGCAACGGCCTTCGCATACGGTGTGACCGTTATGGTGCTTGAGCATGATGGTGGGTATCGACAATCTATTTACGATGAACGAAGCGCCTGTGCCTAAGAGTGGATAGGGAATCACTCCTTCCTCATCAAAATAGACAAAGAAATTGCCCACAAAATCCTCTGTCAAAGTATCCAAAAAGCCAAATACACGATTCAGTTCACTTTCCCAAAGATTCTTTTGCTCTTCCAGAGTCTCAAAGAGCTTGGCTTTGGCATCGGAAAGCTGGTTTATAAATCTGAGAGCACAGTGTCGGCCTCCTTCTTCTCTGCCATTTGCTATCAGCCGAGCACTGTATGAAACAAAGTTGAAGATATCGCTCGGACTGCTCACCCGGCTATAGTTACGCAGCAAAAATTCCACAGTCTGATCCTGAACTTCCTCAAAATGATCCAGGACATGCCTCACGATCACTCTATTGAGCCCGATCATCGGAACCTTATCAGCCAGAGAGCCCACTGCTGCCCAAAAGTAGCTGGCAGGGTCAATGGGATGCTCCCAGATCTTGCCGAGATATCGTATCAGCATCAGTGCAACACCCACTCCGGCTAGCTGTTTGAAAGGGTATTTGCAACCAGACATATGAGGATTCATGATGGCGTAGGCGTTTGGCAATTTATCTTCCTGGATCAAGTGATGATCCGTGATGATAACATCGCAGCCGAGCTCGTTCAGCTTTTGAACTCCCTCCCGCGCAGATATGCCGTTGTCGACGGTAAGCACGAGTTTGAATCCCTTTTCTTTCACGTGCCGGATAAAGCTGTCCTGAATCCCGTGTCCATCGACATTTCGATTTGGGATAAAGTAACTATGTCTCTGATAACCAATGTCATTTAGAAACTTGTATATGATGTAAGTGCTGGTGATGCCATCAGGATCATCATGGCCAAAGATCACCATAGCTTCGTTTTTATAGACTGCCTCCCGAATCCTATCTGCAATGATCTCTACATCGGCAAAGAGGCTCTCATCGGGCAGATCGTCCAGACTAGTATTCAGTGAATCGGGATCTATCTTTCTGGCTTCTAGTATTCTGTGATACAGGCTTTGCTCACCTACCATTGCTGCAACTCCTCAGCTTCGGGGATGTAACGGGGAGCGGTGCGGTCCACATCTTTTGTGATGATGTCAAAGCCGGTGAAGCCCAGCATCATCATAAATGCACTGTCCTGCAGATTGTTTGAATCCAGGGAGCCCCGAATCTGATATTGAAAAGCCAGATCCAGACGGTTGATTTCACTCTTTAAGGGTATGCTCAAGCCGGCACTAATGGTATTTTCATTCACGTATTCATCATTGCTTTTAAAGGGCAATTCACGATACGAATATCCTGCCCGGATGGGCAAGCGTTTCCACCAGTGTTTGTGCCTTCCAGCTTTTGGCTCATAGGCAATGCCCAGGCCCGCCTTCCAGCCGTCTCTATAATTCTGAGTGATGTCGCTATATCTTTCTATAGTAAAGTCAGAGGCCAGCTTCAGCTCATTGCCCAAAAGGCCACTATAGCTGAGGGTCACCGTCAGGGGCAGCTCATACTCATAATCCTCGGGATCCTCAGAACTGTGGAAACTGCTCCATTTGCTTTCACCTTGCAGAGTTACCGGCAAAGTGGCATGAGCTCCCACCGCGTGGTCTTTATAGGTCTGGATGGCTCCAAAGCTGAGAGTGGGATTTTTGAAATCTTTCTTCAGTTTTTCCATGGTCGGAACTGTCGCATTGGGATCAATCTGATCAAAGCTCCGGTTATCATGGCCAAAATAGTAGTTCCCGCTGATCCCCAGGCTCAGATCACGATAATTGTAGGTATAGATCAGATCCGCCCGATATATGTATTTATCAGCTTCTTGCAGTTCCAGAGTACTATCCGGCATGCTGATGGTCTGATTAGTGACCAATCCCGTGGCAAATGAATTGAATTGAAATCCCAAACGATGCTGCTTTACGGGTACAGATATGCTAAAATATGGGAAATCCAGAGAGTCGTCACGAAAGCTCTTCTCACCCGCAGGGCCATCAGATTTATACTTGGTGTAGCCAAATATCACACCTGTGCCAAAGAGAGTTTTATTAGTACGCTTATTTTGGGCAGGGTTACCGTATCCGGTGTTATATCTGAAGATATCGCAGGAGCCGGTATCTCCCATTCCAAGACTATAGATATCTCTGCCATAGTAGCGGATTGGAAATCCATCATATGAAAAGATGGAATTCCCGCCCCAAAGCAGACCGCTGATCAACAAAAGGCTAATTAGCACGACTCGTTTCATTTCTTCGATCCTGATTTTAGGTGTTTCACCGGTTCCGGTGGAATGCGGAAAAAGCGAACTGCATTATCATATGAAGCCGCCGCTACTTCCTTGGGAGTGATACCCTTGACTTCCGCAATTTTCTCTGCCACCAAATGCAAATTCAGCGGAGAGTTTCTATGCCCACGATGAGGATGGGGCGGTAGATAGGGACAATCCGTCTCTATCATAAAGCGATCCATCGGTACCAAACGCAGCACATCCTCCAAGTGAGATCTACTGTAAGTAATGCTCCCGGTAAAAGACACCATCCAGCCGGCATCCAAAACCTGCTGTGCAAACACTATATCTCCCGAAAAACAGTGAAAGACAGCTTCTTTGACGTTTTGCTGCTTGAGGATATTATAG
>CAZWUD010000124.1:0-4744 GCA_964637055.1 uncultured Candidatus Cloacimonadota bacterium | reverse complement strand
GTTATATTTATAGTATAAAACTAAATTAAGTTGGCGCCTCACTTAATGGAAGCGCCATTAAGCTTATTTATTTCATGAGCATCATCTTCTGGGTGGATTTGTAGTCTTTAGTTTCCATGCGGTAGAGATAGATGCCACTGGCGACCGATGAGCCGCGTGTATCTTTACCATCCCAAAGAATCCGATGATTACCGGCGGACATTTCGTAATCTGCGGGCGTCTTTACCAATTGTCCCTTGAGGTTATAGACATTCAGCTTTACCCTTCCGGCATCCTTCAAAGAGAAGCGAATCGAAGTCGTGGGGTTGAAGGGATTGGGGAAATTACCCTGCAGAGAAGTGATCACCGGGTTGACCAGATCAGAATCTGACACTGCAACCAGGGTGATCGGGATGCTTATCGTGGGGAGATCACTGTCATTTGTGGTGATTATGACTTCATCACTGATGTCACTTACATCATCACCGGCAGCATATCCGACTGTGAAGCTACGCGTTACGCCGGCAGGAATCACATAAAAGTAATCATTGGGCAGCTCTTCTCCCATCAGAGACAAGCTGAAAGCAGACGGGATGGAGATGAGGCCTTCCAGATCTGCGCTACCCAGATTTCTCAGCACAAAGTCTGCGCTGTGGGTGGTATTTGGGCTCACTTCCGGGAAGTTGATCGCATCAGTGGTGGTATATGCCATGGGGATATCGCTGCTTCCGCTCACGGGGAATTTGATATCATCAATCCAGGCTGCATCACTACCGGAGGAATAGCTACCGTCTTTGAGATAGGTCCATTTGAAGGTTCTGGAGCCGGCAGATACAGGGAAGCTGACTTGTGCCCAGTTCTGATTACCACTCCAGGAGCCTCTTTCCTCACCATCGATGTAGAACTTTAGGAAGTCCCAATTGTTTTCGGATGAGACCTTGCGGAAAAAGCTGATCTCGCCGTCTGCACCTACGTCCAAGGTGATCTGCAGATTGGTGCTGGAATTGTGACTGATGGCACCACTGCGGGCAGAACGTGAGCCGCCATTGGACTCGTTGGACACGATAGTCCATGGGGTGTTACTGTTGTTTATCCAGGGGAAGGTATCAAAACCGCCGCTTTCAAAGGTTTCCATGATTGCACCAATAGGTATCATAACGCTGTGATTGATCATCTGCATGCCCATATCCAGGGCAACCCCGAGAGGGATGACCTCACCATCATCAATCTCATCGGCAAGGACAAGATCAAAGCTGAGCGGAATGTTTCCACCGGTGTTGATTCCGGGGACCATAAAGCTGCTGGTGGGAAGGGTGGCCATCGGGCTATTCAGGATCAGATCCAGGGTCCCGCCATCTACAGCCATGTGGCCTGAGTTTGTGATGTTCAGAGTGATGTTGATGGTTTCACCGGCTTCAAAGATGCCGTTATTATTAGGATCAAAGAAGCTTACAGAGCTGATCGTTACATCCGGTGCATTGATCAATAGACTGCGGGTGGTGGCCCATTCGTTCTCACCGTCGCTCACCGTGATCAGGAATTCCGCAACATGCTGATCAGGGGTTCCTTGATCAATGTGTGCGGTGAAGATGGAATTTACCGTGAGCTGCTCATCAGAGGCGATGTCATCGATAGTGGTCTCGCTCTGGGCGAGGTAGATCCAGGGGCTTTCTGTCGTAATGCTCACAGTCAGGTTCTCAGCATCAATGATGCCGACATTGCTGAAAGTGAGGTTCATGGCCACTGTTTCACCAGCTTCTGCTTCGGTGCTGCCATCGTCCAGAGTGATCTGGCTGACGGTCACATATGGACCTTCATTTGGCATCACAGAGACGGGGGTGATAAGTGGTTTGCGTCCGGTGCGGGTTGCCACCAGTTCGGCAGTTCCCGGCTCTTCAAAAGGAGTGATGGTCATATTCAGGTAACCGGTTGCGTCTGTCAGCCCCACGCCATGCAGTTCGCCATTCATGGAGATGGCCACGTAAGTGTAAGGATCGGCCATGATTTCCATACTGTCCAAGCCGAGGAAGAACAAATCGGGAGCTACCAGAGCATTGTCTGCAGGAATCCCAAGATAAGGTGCCAGAGAGGGATCGCCCATGATGGAATAAATCTCCCAATATAAGTTGGTGCGATTGCTGTTTCCTTGTGCTACAGCGAGATTGCCCATCATGATATGAGCCCCGGCGCTGGAGGCCCAGTCTTCAAAATCCTCGTTATTATCGTGAAAGAGAGCGTCATAGCCTCCCAAGGCATTTGCATTGTAAGCCGGAGCACTGCCGGTTGCACTGCCCTTAGCGCCGACAGCCCACCAGTAGTCTTCATCCCAATAGGTGCTATTGGTGCCGCCAATGTAGATGACTCCGCCTTTGTTTTCGGCTCTTAGCCAGGCTTCTGCAAAGCATGTGCCGACATCAAACTTGCTGGTCAGGCAGCAATTACCGACCACATAGGAATACTCATTCTGGTTTTGGAGACTGTTGATATTGCTGATACTAAAGTTTGGATTGCTCCATTCATCAGTGTAGCCGTGGGCTGTGTAGTTCACATAGGAACGACCGTCAGATACATCGGCCACGATAGCAGATGCACTGCTGCTGGATGCGGGATAGAGGTAAGTGTTGCTGGTGATGCCATGGGCCGCGTTAAAGTAATTCTGGGTAGCATAATTGATCTGGCCGTTGCCGTGCGTGGATGCCCAATAGCTGTCATGGCCGGCAATGAGCACGGTCTTGCCCAGATAACTGTCATTTGGCATGGTATATTGCTCATGCATGAGGGTCTTGTTTACCTGATTTGTAACCTGCGCTGCGCTTGTGGCTGAAAAGCGGCCAAAGTACATTTCGGGTATGTAATCATTGCCTTGCAAGCGAACGTATTGAAGGTCGGTGGGGTGGGTCGCGCCTGAGATTGTTGAGGCATTTGTTGCCACCTGTGCCACATCACCCACGATCAAGAGATAGCTGGGTGCCGGGCTTTCGGGTGTGGCAGCGTTCCAAAGACCCTGCATATAGCTTTTGATCTGGCTGGTGCTGTTGCCGATGCTTTCAATGGTTGCCACAGTTACATCGTAGCCTTCCCGGGTCTTCCAATCTATAAAGGGCTGAAGAGCAGTCAGGAAAGACGAGGGGGAGATGATGACATATCCGGTCGGGTAGCGAACCAGGCTGGTGCGCGGGGCTTCATAATTCCAAACCGTGGAAGCAAGAGCGCTGGAGAAAGCGGGAGACAGGGTTTTGGCCTTGAGCTCTCTGGTAGCCCGATGATCTGCGCCCACAAAGTCGATATCCACCTGAGTGGTGAGCACGATATCCAGGCTTTTCTCAGCCGGATTGTAATTCATGGGGACGTAGTCAAGGGCAAAAAGTCTCTCGCCGCGGAGCATGCCCAGTTCTGTCAACTGGATCGTGGCTTCTGAGGTCGAGCGGTTGCCGTTGTAAAAGTCCCGGTTCACGACAAAGGGGATGGTCTCGGGATCAGCACTCTTGGACACGCTTTCCTGATGCGGGAGCAGCGGATATTGGATGCCGTGCTCGGTCAGGTCGAGAGAGCTTCTCTGAGTATCGGAGAGTCTGTATTTGAGATCAGCTCCCAGAGGAACGCTGATGATCTTGCGCAAAAGCGGCAAGCGAGGCTCACCCACAGTATTTGTGCCGGTGAAATTATTTATGTTTAAGGCTGTCCAGACGCCTTCTTTGGTCTGGACTTCTGCATAATCAAGTTCATCCACAGCAAAGCGAACGGTCAGGCCGTCCTGATTGCTGCTCAAGATCTCTGCCTGAGACGCGCCACGCCCGAGGCGGATGCTTCCGTTGGTGGCCATTAAGCCTATTGTCATGGCCAGTAAAACGACTATTATCAGATGTTTTTTCATCTTTTCTCCTATTATGTTCAACATACTATATTAAAATTGGGGGTATTCTCATAAGCCCTTTTAGATAATCTGATGCAATTATGGTTCCAAGACCATAACTAATCAAGAATGCCTGTATTATACGCTAATGGGTCAGGATCGGAGCTTGATCTGAACTTAGCGCGTTATCAAGCTCAGTCTCAGTATAGTATCGAAGACCCATGCTATCTAAACTCATGGTGTCATAGCGGGATGGCATCGATGAGAAGTATTTGCTGTATATGATTTTGAGAGTATTATCTTCTTCCTCAAGCGGTGTGTAATCTGCCATTTCATAGAGCAGATCTATCTCGGCAGCCGGTTCTATCACCGCATATTCATAATCAACGGTGTAAATCAGGTTGTCTTCAGCATCAAAAAGTCCGAGGATAAAGAAGCCCTGAATCTCCAGATCAAGGTTGTTCTTCAGGGACGCAAAAACATCAGCCGGATAGGGGAGATCATAGACATCATAGAGGAAGGATTCCTCCTGTGGGATTGGGACAACGTGGATCTGGGTAGTGAGGTCAAAGCTCTTCTCATCCAGCCAATTGCCGCTATAGCTGCGCGCGGATCGAAAGCCACCCCAATAAGCCAGACTGCGCTGCCCATATTCGCTCATTCCGGGGTCATTCACCAGATAGGAGGAAGCTTTATTGTTGGGCCCATCCTGCTTTACCACCAGAACCCAGTGTGACCTTCGCCCTGCTACTTTCACGATGACCTTCCGTCCTTTTTCCAGCTCTCCTGATAGGAAGCTCCAGTCATTGTAGCGATAACTTTGGGCTTCCAATTCCAGCCCCAGTCCTTCTCCATCTATGAGGCTGGGAACTTGCCACCGCATATTGTTTCCGTAATAACCTCTATTTTGTC
>CAZWUD010000123.1:0-4781 GCA_964637055.1 uncultured Candidatus Cloacimonadota bacterium | reverse complement strand
ACCTGATCCGGAGAGATCACGTATTCTGCGCTCACTATCTCGGAATCTATGTATCCGGCCTTGATTGTAATGGCTTTGATCGTGGTGCTTTCTGTCACTGCAAGGGGCAGGGCATAAAGACTGCCACTTAGCGCATCAGGATCGCTGCCGTCGGTGGTATAATAGATCTGGGCATCTTCTGTAATGCTGCTGATGCTGACGCTTTGCGGCAAATTGTATGTCCCTGGAGCTGGGCTGAAGCTGGGAGCAGCCGCCTGCGGTGTCACCGGAAGTTCAATGATGAATTGAGCGGTGATGATTTCAGAATCCACCCAACCCTCTTTGGTGGCCTTAGCCTGGATCAGGGTGGTCTCTGTGAGAGCAAGTGGCGCACTGTATGGCTGCCAAGCTCCGGAGACCGTGCTACGGTAAACTATATTTGCACCCGCTGTGTCACAATCAAGGCTCACATCCACTGGCGAGTAATTGAAGAAACCCCCGGTCGGGCTGATGGTGGGGCTCTGCACCCTTTGATTGATCACGAAGCTTCTCTGGTAGATCTCAGAATCCAGCCAGTTGCTCCGTTTGGCCACCGCCTTGAGCGTGGTAGATCCACTGATGGTGACCGGTTCGGTGTAGAGGATATTCGGGATTCCCGTGCCCAGAGTATAGTAAATCTCGGCACCGGGAGTCGTCGTGCTCAAAGGCACGGTAAATTCATTGTAGTGAATGGCCGTGACTCCGCCATCACTTACAGGGGATGTCTTCAGGAAGTATTGAGCCGCACTTTCCGGAGAGCTGAGCCAATTTGCCTTGCTGGCCCGGGCGCGGATCTGTGTGTTTTGATCGACCGTAATCGGGGCGCTGTATGGCATATTGGGGGCGGATCCATCCACACTATAAAGGATCATGGCGTCCGCCGGACTGGTGCTGAGCGTTACTACCTGATCATCAAAGTAGGTCCCGGCCATCGGGCTGAAGCTCACTTCCTGCACTTCACCATTGATCAGGTAAGAAAATTGAACAATGCCGGAATCCACCCAGTTTGCTTTAGTTCCCATCACCCAAAAATCGGTGTTCTCCGTGACGCTGATCGGATTGCCGTCATATACTGTCCATTCGGCAAAAGGCAGGGCCGCGCTGCTGGTATTATAGCGAATCACTGCACCAGCGCCATTGAGCGTAAAGACCAGGTCCCGGGCTCCGGCATATTCACCGCTGGCCAGAGAAGCTTGCGGATTTCTGACTTTCAATTGGTAGCTCCACAGCCTGGTGACGGATTGAGGATAATTTGCCTTGGTAGCATAAGCCCAGAGATCCTGATTTTGATCAATGGCGATCACGCCACTATAAAGGCTGAAATTCACAGCATCTGTGCTATAGTAGATATCAGCATTTTGAGGATGGCTGAGCACCACGTTGAAGCTGTCAAAATATGTGCCACTCACAAAATTGGCCACAGGAGGAGTAAGCTGGGCATTGAACACATATTCACGGCTGACGTGCATAGTCTCCACTCCGCTGTTTTCGGCCCAGGCTTCCACCGTGGTATTGCCAGTGATATCCGTCAGCAGCACTGGGCTGATCCCCAGGACCGGGGCAGCCCCATTTACGCTGTAATAGAGATTCCCCACCGCTGCGCTGATGCTGATATCGATGCTGGTGCCGTCCTCATGCTGAGCTTGCAGCGGAGTGATGACCGGCTCGGCCAGGATGGTGTATTCTGCCTGACCATACTTGGTTTCCGAGCCCAGCAATTCCGCTTTGGCATAGATAGTGGTCTGGCTTCCCAAAGGCAAGCCAATCGCCGTGGTGAAGGGCGTCCAATTCACATTGTCAAAACTGTAAGAGATGGCCGCTTCCGTGGGCAAAGTGCTGAGATTGACATTTTGCGCAGAGACGTAGGTGCCCCCTTCCGGGTTAAACACGATATCGCCGATGGTATTGGCGATGTTGTAGGTTTTATAGACCACGGGTGAGGGGCGGAAGCCGTCTTTGTAAGCCCTGGCAGCGATGATGCCGGAGCCTTCCACGCGGAAATCTCCGTCATACAGCACGCCGTTACCTGGCCCTGGAGAGACTGAGCCGGAGGGATCAATCAGATAGTAGATCTGATAGGGCAAAAAGTCCGGATCCACTGCAATGCTCACGTCAATGGCCTGCAGATGGTTGCTTTCGGCCGGATCAAAGACGGGTGCCGGCATAGTGGGCACCAGCCTGAAAGTCCAGGATATCTGATCGCTATTTACCCAGCCAGCTTTGGTGGCGATAGCCTTCAAGGTATATTCTTTGGGCTCGGTCAGAGTATCTGCGCCCATCACGATCGGAGCGCTAAAGACCGGTGAGGATGAAGTGACATCCGCCACTGCGCCTTCTCCCCATTCATAGCGAATGCTGGCGCCATCCAGATTAAAGAGAGAGACCGCGATCTGCTGATAGTGCTCTGAAATCTGCTGATCTGGATCGGGGATCAAGAGCGGGCCATCGCTGGCCGAAAAGCTCACCGGCGGCAAAAACTTCACATAGTATTCTGCGCTATCACTTTGCGGTCCGGTAATCCAATTGTCCTTGCTGGCATAGGCTATCAGGTGATAGTGCCCGGCGCTCAGCACAAAGGGTGCCGTGTAGAGATTGTAGCTGATTCCGCCGTCAAGGCTGTAGTGGATATTGGCATCCTGCCATCTGTCTCCGGCAGGCATCTGCAAACTGATCTGGACATTTTCCTCAAAAGTAAAGGTCCCGCCAATTTCGCCCCAGGGACTGCTATATGCGTGATCCGGCGGGCTGGTATGAGAGATCACAGGCTCCGGCAGTGCGCCGGTAATGGTATAAATCCCTTCCTGGATCTCGCTGTCCAAAGTGGTGTAAGGCGGCATCGCTTTGGCATACGCACGGATGGTGAGATCACGCTCCGCAGGGAGGGCCCCGGTATATAGCTGCCAGGGACTGAAGCTGTCCATATTGTCAAACTGATATTGATACCAGATCTCGGCCTGAGCCCCTGTATCCGGAAGCACGGCGGTATTGATGGCGATCTCGATCGGCTCATCATAGTACTGGGGCAAAGCCTTGGGCATGGGATCAAAAACCGTGGGATTGCTGATCTCATCCCAATTTACCATCACCGTACGATTTTGCACGCTAAAATCAAAACTGTAAACATCACTGGAGAAATACTGGGCTACCGCTCCTGGCATGGCCGGGTCGGTATATTCTGCCCACCATCTGATCGTGACGGATTCCGCCACATAGAGGGTGAAGGGCGAGCCCGATGTGCTGTCATAGGTATATGTGACTGCCTCTGCGGGCAATCCCAAAGGTTCGATAGAGTAGTATATGCTGGCTACGGCCGGAGTGGCTGAGATAGCGGAAAAGTCCACTTCCACCACATCTCCGAAGCATACACAATATGAGCCATCCGCTGCCACAGGGGGATCCGTGACCATTGCAGGAGCAGCAAATACCACTTTGTCATTGATCACATAGCTGTGGGCGGCACTGACCTCACTTTCCAGCCAGTCAGCCTTGCCGGCTTTGGCAATGATCGTAGCTTCAGACTGAGCGGGGATCTGGATGCCGGGTGCGCTATAAGCCTGCCAGCTCAGCCCGCCATCATCAGAATACTCGATAGCGGCATCCGCAGGAACGGTTTCCAGCTCCAGCAGGAAGTCACTACCAATGCTTGCATCGGGATGATTGGGCATATATCTGCCGCCGAGAATCGAGAATGTGGGGGTTTGCACCTTGCCCGTCATCTCGTAAATCTGGAATTGATGCACGGATTCCAGCCCACCCGGCAATACAAAGTAAGACCAGATGCTCTGGCTGTATGCCTCCAGGGGATCTGTATGGAGGGCAATCTGCACCGGCGTGGTGTATTCCTGCCAGGTGATTTGATCATCGAGACTATAGTAAATCGTGGCATCGTCAACGCCCGGGGTGCTGATCGTGACCTCGATGAGCTCTGCAAAAGGCCCTTCAGACCCCAAAGGACTGAATTGTGGCCCCAGAGGACTCACCGTGAGATCCCAGGAATTGATGATCTCAAAACCACTGTTGTCTGCTCTGTCCCTCACATAAAGTCTCAGGATGTAATTTCCGGGATCGTTAAACAGCGCACTGAAACTGCTGAGAGTACTCAATTCCACCGTACCGTTTACGCCCTCTAGAGTCCAGCGATAATACAGATCATCACCGTCGATATCAAAGGCAAAGGCCTCCAGATTGTGCGTAGTTCCCTGATCAAAAGGAGCGATAACCCCATCGATCTGGACTCCGTCAACCTTGATAAAGCTAAGCTGAGGAGGGTCATTCACCTGAGTGACCCGTAGCTTGATGGTGCGGCTGGAGGTCATATCGTAATGGACGTCTTTGGCGGTGAGCAGGAAAGTGTAGTCTTCATAATCTCCCACCACATTTTCAGGGGGATAGAAGGTCACATTTGTTCCAATCCCCTCGCCGCTGTTGAGCTGGCTATAGCCCACATTGCCACTGGTGGGCGTCACAAAAAGCTGGATCGCGGTGGGATGCGAGATATTGTCCACCGAATAGATATAAGGTAAAGAGCTCCCCGGCATGAGACCCACAAAATCCACCGTCAACGGCGTGTCTTCAGGAGTGCTGAAGATATAGCCATTGGGGATCTCCGCTTCTAGATTCGGAAAGTTAAAGATCGGAGCATCCAGCTGATTGCTTACGAATATATTGAACAACCACGTGCTTTGCCCCAGTTCTCCGGAGCTCAGCTCTTCATCTGCAATGGTGATGGCTATGGTTTCATTGCCGTGCCACGTGGGCTCAAG
>CAZWUD010000122.1:0-4813 GCA_964637055.1 uncultured Candidatus Cloacimonadota bacterium | reverse complement strand
GCAATATAGCTGGTATGCAATAGCTTCCTGGCCTTCTTACTATTGGGACTGCCCAAGAATTCTTTGTAGAGATTTTGGATCGACTGGTTGTTGTGAGACTCACGCCGTTCACATTGCTCGTCTTCTTTGTAAAGACCTTTGGCGCGTGCTGCGCGGACTCTATTTGTGCTACGATAGGGCTGTCCGCCACCGCCCACACAACCTCCCGTGCAAGCCATCACTTCCACAAAGTGATAGGGAGGCTCTTTGCCGGCTTCTTTGGCAGCGCGGATCTCATTCATGAGTTTAGACACGTTACCCAGCCCGGAAGCCACGCCGATGCGGATCTCTTTGCCCAGGATCTCGATCTTACCTTTCTTGATGCCCTTGCCGCCGCGGACAAAGCCGATCTTGGGATCCGGAAGCTCGCTTCCTGTGGCCAGGTAATAGGCCGTTCTCAGCGCTGCTTCCATCACCCCGCCGGTGGCGCCGAAGATGGTGCCGGCACCGGTATATTCTCCCAGAGGATTGTCCGCAATGCCTTTTTCCAAACGCCGGAGGTCAATGCCGCGTGTCTTGAGCATGCGGGCCAGCTCACGCGTGGTGATGGTCAGATCCACGTCCTTGTGCTTGGAAGCATACATATCTTCCATACGCTCGATCTCATATTTCTTGGCCGTGCAGGGCATCACAGAGACCAAAAAGATCTTATCCGGATCCAGATTCATCTTCTCTGCCCAATAGGTCTTTACCATGGTGCCGACCATCTGATGCGGGCTTTTGGAAGAGGAGAAGTGCGGGATCAGATCACTGTGAAACTTTTCCAGATAGTCCACCCAGGAAGGGCAACAAGTGGTGATCAAAGGGAAATCTTCCGGGTGTTCTTTAAAGAGGTGCACAAATTCGGTGGCCTCCTCCATTATAGTGAGGTCTGCTCCGAAGTTTGTATCAAAGATATATTGAAAGCCCATCTCGCGCAGAGCCGTATACATTTTTTCCTTTACGTTTGTGCCGGGTTTATAGCCAAATTCTTCGCCGAGTGCGACCCGGACCGCCGGGGCTTCCTGAGCCACCAAGATCTTGTCGGGATCGTCCAAAGCCGCCCACAGCGCATCGGAATCATCACATTCATAGATCGCAGCCACAGGGCAATGCGCACTGCACTGTCCACACTTCACGCATTCACTATCCTCCAACAGGCGGTCAAAGGTAGGCCCCACATAGGTCTCAAACCCGCGATCACTACTCTGCAAAGCGTGTACATCCTGAATCTCGTTGCAGACATGAGTGCAGCGTCCGCAATTGATACAGTAGGAGGGATCCAATGTGATGGAAGGAGAGGATTCATCCCGGCCTTTATACTTGCGAGTGACCTTCTTCAGGCTCATGTGCCGGATAGCCAGTTCCTGACATAGGTCCTGCAATTCACAACGCCCGTTTTTGATGCATTCCGGGCAGTTATTGGGGTGATTGGACAGGATGATCTCAACTGCCTCACGCCGCAAATCCAGCAGCTTTTTACCGGTGGTTTTGATCTCCATCCCCTCTTCACAGGGAGTGGAGCAGGCTCGCACATTGCGGCCGTTGACATCCACCTGGCAGACGCCACAATTGCCAAAAGCAGGAAGATCTTCATGATAACAAAGATGAGGAACCGGGTATCCGGCCTTGGTGCAGGCGTGCAGAACTTTTGTGTTATTAAGCACTTTAGTGGCTTTGCCGTTGATAAAGACAGTGATCATATTACCTCCGTTAAGGTATGTATTCTTTCAATTGGTGCATAAATATATGATGATAGATATTGTGTCAAGTGCTGCTTTGGATCATTCCTGACCAAATTCCAGTTGCATCTGACTGATGATGGCATCCAGGAAGAGATCACCCGTTTCATAGACCTCCCGGGGACGAAATCCCAGATACTTATCCCATTGACTGATGATGTAGTCGTGAGTGACCACCCGGTAGAGCTTCTGAGGCTGGATGGGCTCACCACCGATACGAAATTCGAAAGCATCCTGCATCCAATCCGGACTTGATACACTCATGATGTCATAAGGCCGTTTCTGCGCTATTTCGAGGTTCTTTGCTTGTGCAGTCATGAGATCATCGCCCGAGCAAGTCAAGAGGACCACGGTATTACCAAATGGGATATACTCATGCAAGTCACGCAGAGTGACCGGTCCCGCCTCCAGATGCTTGCGCAGACCGCCGTTATTGATCATGGCCAGATCTGCCGCGGGATACTGGGCCAAGAGAGCATTTGCCACCCAATCCGAACCCCTGGTGCGTCGAAACTTATCGATCTCAAAATCAAAAGGCAATGCCCCCACTTCCCGGGCGAGATAGATCTCCATATCGGAAATAGTGTTGTGCAAAAAGCCCGATATCTTTGAACTGTAATCTGCCGGCGGCTGGGTGAGGCTGATCATCCGGCTTTCTATGGAAGTGACGCTATCGTTTTCCACCACCAGATCGATGCAGCCCAGATTTTTCAGATGGCTGCCAGCAGAAAGGATGTAGATGCCATTCACCAGCACAGGCTCATCCGTGGTCACATGTGAGTGACCGCCGAGGATCAGATCCACCCTACCTTCATCCAGAGCCCGGGCCAAGGCCAGATCTTCCTCCCAGCCATTATGCGTGAGCAGGATGATCAGGTCTGTGGCCTCATCCAGATGGGGCAGGATGGGTTCGAGGGCATCCATATACGGCAAAATGGTGAGGTCTTGCACGTTCTCGGCCTTGACCCTTTCAGGCAGGCTTTCGATGGTGAGGCCGACGACGCCGATCTTCAGATCTCCCCTGGTAAAGATGCCGCTGCCGGCTCTGCCGACACTGCTGCCATCTGTGTCAAAGATATTGGCACTGAAAAAGGGGAAGTCTGCCTTGGCCACCAGGGCTTTGACGTGATCGTAGCTGATGTCAAATTCGTGATTGCCCAAAGTGGCAGCATCCAGTCCCAGCCGGGAAAAGACCTCCAGCACGGCTCCCCCCACCAGGTCTTCGTATTCCAAAGAGGAGAAGATCGTACCTGTAAGCATATCTCCGGCATCCAGATAGAGGCTGTGCTCAACTTCGGAGCGGCACTCTTCCAGATGGTATTCCAGGGCTATATAGCCGCCAATGCCATCACGACCCGGTTCGTATGCGCCATGACTGTCATTTGTGTGCAAGATCCGCAGATTTGCGGCAAAGAGGCTCAGGCTTCCGATCAAAAGCAGAGCTAAAATGATATGTCTTTTCATTAGTTTTCCTCAGAGAGTTTGAATGAGAGCTTTTCCAGGTCTTGCGGGGTGTCTACCCCCAGGCCTTGATAGTCTGTGATGCACATGCGGATGGGGATGCCATTTTCCAAAGCGCGCAATTGCTCCAGCCTTTCGACCTGCTCATAGCGACCCTGGGGGAGCTTCACAAAGTCCATCAAACAGCCGTGTCGAAAGCCATAGACGCCGATATGGCGATAGTATTCCCCGGTCTCGGATTGATCACGGTCAAAGGGTATGGGACTGCGGGAGAAATACATGGCGTCTCCCTGGGCGTCACAGACCACTTTCACGATGTTGGGATTCTGCAATTCTTCCAGATCCTTGATGGGGGTCATGAGACTCGCCATCCTGACATTGGGAGAATCAAAAGCTTTCAAGAGGGTGGAAAGAGCCTGGGTGTCGATCAGCGGTTCATCGCCCTGGACGTTCAGGATGATGCTATCCGGCTCCAGCACTTCCACCACGGCGGCGATGCGATCCGTCCCGCTGGGCAAAGCGCTGTCCGTCAGCACCACGGTTGCGCCAAAGTCCTGTGCCATGGCTGAGATGCGCAGGTCATCAGTGGCAATGATTACTTCATCAAAGAGTCCGCTTTGCAGGACTCGTTCATACACATGCTTGAGAATGGGCTTTCCATCCAGTAAAGCCAGCGGTTTCCCAGGAAAGCGGCTTGATGCGTATCGGGCCGGAATGACGGCATATTGCTTGTTCATATCCTCTCCCCGACAGAGGTCATTGAGTGTCCCCTGCCTTTTTATAGTGTTTTTTTAGCCAGATCAATAGCGCTGAGGTATCCGTGTAATTCACACCCGGAATGCGCATGGCCTGAGCGATGCTGACAGGCCTGATTCTAGCCAGCTTTTCCCTGGCTTCCCAGGCCAGGCTATGTATCTGAAGATAATCAATATCCGGGGGAATTTGATGGTCTTCGGCTTTGCGGTGACGCTCCAGCTCCTCGTGCATGCGCACCAGGTAGCCGGAATACTTGATCTCCAGCTCCACTCTTTGCCTGATCTCAGGGCTGAAATCCTCCGGGATAGAGTAGCCGTATTGAGGCAAATCATCCAGGCTGATATTCGGTCGCTTGAGCAGTTGCGCCAGTTTGATCGGTTCCTTCAGATCGGGATGCTTGGAGCTGTTGCTATTGCGCAGACGCTCCAGCTCACGTTCTTTGATCCTGAGCATGTTTTGAAAAGCCTGATAGCGCTCGTCTGAGACCAGCCCCAGTCGGTAACCGAGGGGCATCAGCCGCTCATCGGCATTATCCTGCCTCAGTAGCAGACGGTATTCCGCCCGAGATGTGAACATCCGATAGGGTTCATTGGTGCCGCAATTGACCAAGTCGTCGATCAATACTCCCGCATAAGCTTCACTCCGGGAAAGCACTATCGGATCCTTCCCCTCCAAGGCCAGACTGGCATTGATCCCGGCCATCATCCCCTGGGCGGCGGCCTCTTCATAGCCGGAACTGCCGTTGATCTGACCTGCCAGATAGAGTCCGGGGATCTTCTTTGTCTCCAGCCAGGGATAGATCTCGGAGGGGTCCACATAGTCATATTCAATGGCGT
>CAZWUD010000121.1:0-4837 GCA_964637055.1 uncultured Candidatus Cloacimonadota bacterium | reverse complement strand
TGTTAACCACTAGGTCGGGGGTTCAAATCCCTCTTCCGGAGCCATTTTTTTTGCCAAAAAAAAGAGACCCTTTTCAGAGTCTCTTCATTCATAGACCCGGCTCGGCCGGGGGATGCTCTCAAATCTTAGATGATATCATGGATCAGCTTTTGGGCTTGCATTGGCTCTTCAGAGATGCTGTATGCCTTGCGGATCAGCTCTGCCACCTCTTCACCTTTGGCCTTATCATTGGCGTGCACCACTCCGATCTCGTCGTTTTGGGAGATCTTGTCTCCGATCTTGGGCATCAGGATGGCGCCGGCGCTAAAGTCCAGCACGTCAACGGTCTGCATGCGGCCTGCTTTGATGCGCACCAGGGCATAGCCGATGGCGCGAGCATCGATAGAGTGGATATAGCCCGTTTGCTGGGAAATGATGGGGATCTGGTATCTGGCAGTATCAAAGAGGCTGTAGTCTTGGATAACTTTGGGATTTCCGCCCTGCACCTCAATGATCTCGGCAAATTTGGCCAGAGCCGAGCCGTCGGCTACCACCCGCCTGATCATCTCTTCGGCCTCAGCCGAGCCTTTGGCTTTGCCTGCCAAAATCAGCATTTGGGAGACCAGCGCGGTGGTGATCTCGTATGTATCCGGCAGATATTTGCCCTTCAGATACTCGATGGCCTCGATGGTTTCCAGAGCGTTGCCCACGGCCTCTCCCAGGGGGGAATTCATGTTGCTGAAGATCACGGAGACCTTTTGGCCAAAGCTTTCACCGGTATTCACCAGATGCGTGGCCAGCTCGCGGGCGCGTTTGAGATTGGGGATGAAGGCACCCGAACCGATCTTGAGATCGATCACCAGATAGCGGGCACCCTCGGCGATCTTTTTGCTCATGATGCTGGCCGTGATCAAGGCCGGGCTTTCCACCGTGGCGGTCACATCCCGCAGAGCGTAGATGCGCTTGTCTGCCGGTACCAGTGCCTCGGATTGCCCCACCAGAGCGTAGCCGTGCTTCAGCACCAGCTTCTTAAAGTCTTCTATGCTGTATTGGGTATTAAAGCCCGGGATGGCCTCCAGTTTGTCCAGAGTACCTCCGGTATGCCCCAGGCCGCGTCCGGAGATCATCGGCACATAGAGTCCCAAAGCGGCAGCGATCGGCGCCAGCATCAGGGAGATCTTGTCTCCCACCCCGCCGGTGGAGTGCTTGTCTGCCACGGGCAAAGCCTCATCAAAGCGGATAGTCTCGCCGCTTTCGATATAACTCTTGGTGAGCGCCGTGATTTCCTCAGGCAAGGCTCCCTGAAAGAAGAAACACATCAGCAGTGCCGACATCTGATATTCGGGGATGCTGCCCTCCAGGTATTGGGTGATGAAAAAGCTGATTTCGGCTTGGCTGAGGCGGTGACCGTCACGCTTCTTGAGGATGAGTTCTACAGGGTTGTATTGCATATAATATTCCTTTTAGTTTGAGATGAGTTTCTCGCGGATATAACCGGAGAAGATGTCCATGATCCATACCACCAGGGCGATCAGCCACATGATGAGGCCGACATTGCGCCAGGATAGCATCTGTTGCTGTTGGTACAGGGCCAGACCAATGCCGCCGCCGCCCACAAAACCCACGATGGTGGCCATGCGCACGTTGATATCCCAGCGATAGATGGTGAAGGCCAGATAGGGCGCCAGAATCTGCGGAGCTACCGCATAACGCCAGATCTGCAGGGTGGATGCACCGGTGGCTTTGATGGCTTCCACAGGGCCGGGATCGATATTTTCTATCTGCTCACTATAGAGCTTGATCAATGCGGCGATAGAATGGATCCAAAGAGCCAGCATTCCCGCAAAAGGACCGATGCCCACCCAGACCACAAAGATGATGGCCCAGACTATGGCTTCGATGGAGCGGAAGATGGTGGAAAGAGTGCGGATAAAGTAGTAGGCAATGCGCCCGATGACAGATCCAAACATCAGATTCTTAGCCGCAAAAAAGGAGAGCATAAAGGCAAAAGGAATGGCCAGAACTGTCGCCATCAAGGCCAGATAGATGGTCTCCACCAATGCCGCCAGCATGGGCACCAGCTCTGCCATATTGGGATTGAAGATCCCGCGCAGGATGCCGGCAGTATTTGCTCCCTGGGTAAAAAAGGCCAGTGGCCGCACTTCCACGATCACCCAGGCCATCACGATCGAAAGCAGGATGCCAAAGCCCGCTTCGTATTTCCAGAAGCTCCTCAGCTTGGTTTCCCCCAGGATCTTGGCGGCCAGAGAGCCTCTGCTGAATACCACCAATGCCGAGATTAAGATCGGTAGAGTCAGGATAAACCACGGGGGCACAGTGACATTTGCCGTGCGCAAAAGCAGCCAGGCCAGGCAGGCCAGCATATAGAGCCAGAATGCGTATTCGATCAGACAGCTTTTCAGGTCTTTCATAGTCTTCCTTTTAGTTAGTCTATCCTTATTATTCTTGAAAGAGAAAGTCTCTACAGATCTGTAGCTTTTCGTCAAGTGTTTTGTTTGTTGTATCACTTCCCGAAGTGATCGCTACTCGTCAAAACGACAACTCCAAAACTCTACAACCCTAGAACCCGAAAACTCTCCCCAAACACTTTTCTATTGACAAAAAGCGCCAGTCCCCTGCAAATTGTTAAACCTAAGAATTATATTCCAAAGGAGGAAAAAATGGCCGTATATTCAGTTAATGAAGTAGTCGAACTTGCCGTACAGATCGAAAAGAATGGCTATGCCTTTTACCACGAGGCCAGCAAACGTAAGGACCTGGATCCCAAAGCAAAAGCCTTGATCGAACACCTCAGGGATGAAGAGTTGAATCATGAAAAGACCTTTTTGGCTTTGCGTGATGACACGGATCTGCAAAATCTGGAGCTGAGTCAGGATTGGGAGCTGATCTCTCAGTATCTGAAGACCATCGTCGATGCCAGAATCTTCAACGATAAAGACTCTGCGATCAAAAAAGCATCCTCAGCCAAAGACCTGATGGAGATCCTGGATTTTGCCATTTCCTTTGAAAAGGATACGCTGCTATATTTCCACGCCATCAATGACAGCGTCAAATCCGAGAAAACACGTCAGGTGCTCAGAAGGATCATAGCTGAGGAAGTCTCTCACGTTCTCAAACTGAGCGATTACAAAAAGAGCATTTCCTGATAATTTGTAACTAGAAGCGCAGAACGGGATATGGCAAAAAACAGAAAAAAGAGGCTGCTCAGAGGTCTGGCCATCATCCTGTTTCTGGCCGTGATCTTGACATACAACCCTGTTTCTGTGCGGATAATGACGGTAGGTGTAGCGGTTTACTACAAGATAGACCCGGCTCTGTTTTATCGCCTTATCCGCACGGAAAGTAATTTCCGCAGTTTTGCCGTCTCTCCCAAGGCGGCCATCGGACTGGGGCAGATGCAGGAAAGGACCGCATTTTACATCGATTCCCAGCACAAACGGGGCCTGCTCTTTGTTCCGCCCTACAATCTCCGGCTTTCTGCCAAATACCTGAGATACCTGCGTGATAAATATCAGGGAAATTGGAGTCTGGTGCTGGCTGCATATAATTGGGGAGAGACCAATGTATCGCGGCGGATGAAGTCGCAAGAAATCCGGCCGGAGTTCAACTATATAGAGAGCTTTCGCGATATTCCGGAAACCTATAATTACATCGGGAAAATCCTCCCGCCAAGAAAAAAGGCTTGACGGATTATGGCTATTCAAAAGACCCTATCCCAAGAAATCAAGAGGAGCGTAAAATGCTGCGTAACCAAAATGGAATCTCGGTATATACCGTCCTTAGTATAATTCTTTTTATCGCTTTGATCTTTGTTCTGGCGATTCCGAATTTTTTCAACCTGGATAAAGAACAAAACGTAGAAGATTGTATTAATAACATGAAAGAAATCTGGGTAGCCGGCACGGACTATCTCAGGGATACAAATCAAGATTTTGTGGGTAGCCCCGAATTTTTGAGAAACACACGCCGTACGGACGGTAGCGGGGATTACTATATGTCATCTGCATCTTACTGCCCGGAAACCTCTCGTCAAAAGACCGAATACATGGTCTATGGAAAGTACATCGCTGACCATATCGGCGACGAGATCAAGCACAACTATGGTGTCATCGTCTATTGTCCAAATCTGGAGCAATATCACGGCCACTTCATCCCCAAAATATTCTATGAAAACATGGAGCCCACTCAATTGCAGAACTACATGATTGATGATCTGGCTTACATCGATGAAGAAACCGGATCAAACGGCAAACGCAAGACAGAAATGATCCAAAAATACATCGAGATCTGGCAAAATGATGAAGATGCCTTTGAAAAGCGCAAAACTGACACTACCACAATGAGAGTCAAGCTTTTCCCCGAAAAATTCGGAATGTGAGCCTCAGGCCTATAACAGATATTTTCAAGACCAAAGCGGGTGTATCTGATATGCCCGCTATTTTTTCTGATTCTATCCACTCTCGGTCGTAAAAGGAGAATTATGCAATACCAGGAATTTCTAGATCACATCTATCAACGCTATTCCGGCAACGTGAAACTGGAACTCACCCGGATGGAAGGGCTCCTGAAAGATATGGGCTCGCCGCAGAACAAGCTGCGCGGTTTCCATGTGGCCGGCACCAACGGCAAAGGCAGCATCTGTGCCAGCCTCGAAGCCCTGGTTCTGGCCCACTCTATGAAGACGGGGCTAAATACCTCGCCACATTTGATCAATTATACCGAGCGCTTCCGTCTGGATGGAAAAGAAGTGAATATAGACCGGATCCTGGCACTCTTTCACGAGCTGGAAGAGCTTTTCAACCGCTGGGAAGCCTCCTTTTTTGAGATTACCACCGCG
>CAZWUD010000120.1:0-4841 GCA_964637055.1 uncultured Candidatus Cloacimonadota bacterium | reverse complement strand
ACCGGCGGCGGCATCAAAACCACAACCTTTGCCGTGCTGGTGCTTTCGGTGATCTCCATGCTGCGCGGACGCCGGGACCTGAGCCTCTTTAACCGCCGCATCTCGCTGTCTAACAATCGGGAAGCAACCAGCTTGATCATCCTGTCGGTAGGCATCATATTTGTGATCGTATTCTTTTTGTTCATATTTGAGAGCATGGCTTTTGACAAGCTGCTCTTTGAGGCCATTTCCGCCTTTGGCACGGTTGGCCTCTCTTTGGGCATTACCGCAGATCTCAGTGGGATAGGCAAGCTTCTCATTACAATCCTGATGTACATCGGGCGCATCGGCCCGCTAACTTTGATATATGCGCTATCCATGCGCAAAAGACAACCCAGGCTCAAGTATGCCGAGGAAAAGATAGCCATCGGCTAAGGAGTTTTTATGGCCAGATATGCAGTAATCGGATTAGGCAGATTCGGAATGACAGTGGCAAACATTCTCACTGAAAGTGGGATGGAAGTGATTGCTATTGATAAGAAACAGGACCTTGTGGATGAGGTGGCAGGAAGGGTGACTTCCGCCATCCGCATGGATTCCACGGATGAGCCCGCCCTGCGCTCTCTGAATCTCAATGAAGCTGATGCCGTGATCATCGGCATTGGCAGCAATATCCAGGAAAGCATCCTCACCGGAGCCATCCTGAGAAAGATCGGCGTGGGGATCATCTATGCCAAGGTGGAAAACAGCCTGCACGGCCGCATCATGGAACTGATCGGCGTGCAAAACGTGCTCCTGCCGGAAGAGATCGTGGGCACCCAATTGGCCAAGACCCTGATCTCCAGAAACGTTCGTGAATACATCAGCCTTTCCAGCGGGCACGTGGTGATGGAGATGGTGGCCCCGCGTGACTTTGTGGGCAAAGACCTGCAAGAGCTGGCCCTGCCCACGACCTGGGGAGTGAATATCATCGCCATCAAATACAATTCACTTTCTGTCACCGAAGAGGGCCGCAACGTGGTGGAGAAACTGATTAACGACATGCCCGGAGCCAATGATACCGTCAATGAAGGCGATGTCCTCATCATGATGGGCCCCAAGGGCAATGTGGACAAACTGATCTATGGCACGACCATCAGGAGGGACTAGATGAAAAGATCCATCAAACAACGTTATCACCTTATGCTGGGCGTCCTCTTTGCGCTGATCGCAATCCAGTTTGCAGTCATTTTATACACGATATCTCAGGCCCAGGATCTCTATACTCTGGCCAGCGATATCCAGTCTATCATGGTGGTTTTTCTCTTTGTGATATTTATCTACATCACGGTGATCTTCAACTATCTGCCCTACAGGCTTTCCAGAGCGGTGAAGCGGGTGGTGGAGCTCATTGATGAGATCTCCAACGGTAATTATCAGATAGACTTAGATACCTCTTTGTTTGAACATGATAAAGACTTTCAGGAGCTGATCTTCTCTCTGCAAAAGATGCTGGAGATCATCACCAGGTTTGATTCCGTCAAGGCCGACAAGATCTATGAGCATCATCAGCGGATCAGCCAGCTCATCAATCTCCTGCCTGATTTGGTGATGATCGCGACCGTGAATGGCGACATCGTCTATATCAACGACATCTTCCGGAAGCAATTTCCGGGAATCAGCGAAACCAGCAACCTGAACGAAGTGATTCAAAAGGATGATTTCTATGCCCAGATCTTTGATTCCATCACGGAATCTTTGCGCTATGGCAAGAATGTATATGACGAAAGGATTGAACCGGAGGGTTCGGCCCGGACGGCCTTGATCAAAGGCTCTATCATCCGCAACCGCAAGGGCATTGCCTCAGGGGGTGTCTTTACGGTGGAATTGATCGGTGCGGAAAAGCAAGATTAAAATCATATTTGACGGTGACAAGCCAGTTCGTCTGGACAAACATCTGGCAGATCTGCGTTTGCAAGAGCTGGCCTCCCGCAGCTTTATCGAAAGTCTGATCGCAGACGACAAGATCCTGGTCAATAAGATCCCCGTCAAAAAAAGCTATCTTTTGGACAAGGGAGACGAGATCGATCTGAATCTGCCGCCGCCTCCGGATCATCATGTGGAGGCTCAGGATATCCCCCTGGATGTGATCTATGAAGACGAGGATCTGGCGGTGATCAACAAAGCCACGGGGATGATCGTGCATCCCGGCCATGGCAATCCGGACGGCACTCTGGTCAATGCCATCCTACACCGTTTTGCCGGGCAGCTTTCCAGCGGACGTGGCCCCAATCGGCCGGGCATAGTCCACCGTCTGGATCGCGGCACTTCCGGACTCATCATCATCGCCAAGACGGATCAGGCCCAAGTGGCGCTGAACCACATGTTTGCCAGAAGAGAAGTCCAAAAGACCTATCTGGCCATCAGTTGCGGGATCCCTGACCCTCCTGAGGGCACGATCGAAAACGAGATCGGCCGATCTCTGAGCAATCCCCGACAAATGTGCGTTTGCCGGCAGGGGAAACGGGCGATCTCTCATTACAAAACCATCAAGTATTATCACTACTTTTCTTTGCTCAAGATCCAGCTGGAAACCGGCCGCATGCATCAGATCCGGGTGCATCTTGCTCATCGGAACAACCCGATCCTGGGAGATTTGCTCTATAACACACGCCGTTTTGTGCATTCTCAAGTCCCGCAAAACATGAAGCGCAAAGTGACGGAATTGCTCACGACTCACCTTCTGCGACAGGCCTTGCATGCCTGGCGGCTGGATTTTATCCAGCCCATCAGCGGGAAGAAACTGGCGCTCTGCGCACCCCTGCCTGAGGATTTCCTCTACACTCTGGATTGGCTGGAAAGGTTTTTTATGATTGACACAGATGATGCTTCCTATAAGATGATACTAGAGGAAAATAAAAAGTGGTAAAGATAAACGATAACGAGATAAAAACCGTATTTAGTCCCATCGAGGACGCCATCCGGGCGATTGCCGAGGGCAAGATGATCATCGTGGTGGATGACGAAAACCGCGAAAACGAGGGTGATCTCCTGATGGCGGCGGACAAGATCAGCCCGGATCAAGTAAACTTTATGATCAGCAGAGGCAAGGGATTGCTCTGTGCACCGATTTCTGCTGAATATGCCCAAAGGCTGGATATTCCCCTGATGACCTTGGACAATAACGAACGCCACGGCACCAAATTTACCATCTCCATAGATCTGATCAAAGGCACCAGCACCGGGATTTCTGCCAAAGAACGGGCTATGACCCTCAAAGCTCTGGCCGATCCCAATTCCCAGGCTACAGACTTCATGCGCCCCGGCCATATCTTCCCCCTGATCGCTGAGAAGGGCGGAGTGCTAAAGCGTGCCGGGCACACAGAGGCGGCCGTGGATCTGGTCACAATGGCCGGACTCAACCCCGTGGGGGCGATCTGCGAGATCATTCGTGAGGATGGCGAGATGGCGCGGCTGGACGACCTTTTACCCTTTGCCCGTGAACATGGGCTCATGATCATCACCATCGCCGATCTGATCCAGTATCGTCAGAAAAAAGAAAAGCTTGTGCACCGGGTATCCAAGGCAAAATTGCCCACGGAATACGGCCTCTTTGATATCATCACCTACGTCAGCGACGTATCCGGTGAGCATCACCTGGCACTCTCCATGGGTGATATCCGAGGTGGTGAGCGGACCCTGGTGAGGGTGCATTCCGAATGCCTCACCGGCGATGCCTTGCATTCCTTGCGCTGTGATTGTGGCCAGCAGCTCGCCCGCAGTTTTAAAATGATAGCCGAGAAAGGTCGGGGTGTGATCCTCTATATGCGTCAGGAAGGGCGTGGCATCGGGCTTTTGAACAAGATCAAGGCCTATCATTTACAAGATAACGGAGCAGACACGGTTGAGGCCAATCTAAAGCTGGGCTTCCCCGAAGATTTGCGCGACTACGGCATCGGCGCCCAGATCCTCAAGGACTTGGGGATAAAGAAGATAGACCTGCTCACAAACAACCCAAAAAAGGTAGTGGGGCTCACCGGATATGGCCTAGAAATAGTCAGCCGCGTATCCCTCGAGATAGAGCCTCGCAAAGAAAACCAATTCTATCTGAAAACCAAAAAAGACAAAATGGGACATATACTACATGAAGTTTAGACTTTTGCCCTTGATCCTGCTTCTCTTGTGGGCTTTGCTACTGCCGGCCCAGGAGATAGATATCCCCCAGTCAACCGGCTTTGTAAATGACTTTGCCGGGATACTCAGCCCTCAGACACGCGCCCAAATCAACGATTGGGCGATAGAGCTCAGGGAGAAAACCGGGCTTGATTATGCCGTGGCCACCTTTCCCAATATCGGCGGCGAAGATGAAGTCACCTTTGGCGTAAAGCTCTTTGAAAAGTGGGGGATAGGATCGCAAAGAGACGAGGGCGTCCTGGTCTTTGTGGCTGTGGAAGAACGCAAATTGCGCATTGAAACGGGATATGGCGCTGAAGGCTATATCACTGATGCCTATGCATACAAAGTATATCAGGAAATGGCTTCATATCTTCAGACTGGCTCTGAGGATTGGGACGAAGCTTTCACACAAGGATCCCTGATGCTGCTTTCCGTGATCGCCGGTGAAAAGGGCGTGACCCTCACCGGAATGTCGGACTATTCACAGCGCCAAAGATCCGGCCGGGATGAAGCCTCACCCTTTGGCGGCCTGGCACTTTTAGTTATCTTTGTGATATTGATGATTGTGACCAAAGGCAGGATTCTCAACGTACTGCTTTGGATCTTGATATTCAGCCGCGGTGGCGGGGGCGGAGGCTCGCGCGGTGGCGGCGGATTTGGCGGATCTTCTTCCGGTGGTTTTGGCGGCTTCGGCGGCTTTGGCGGCG
>CAZWUD010000119.1:0-4850 GCA_964637055.1 uncultured Candidatus Cloacimonadota bacterium | reverse complement strand
TCCATGCCCATGATGCGTCCGCGACGGGTGGAAATATCGCCCATCACGTCACCCATATATTCGCTGGGAACGATGATCACGATCTCTTGGATCGGCTCCAGCAAGATGGGTTTGCATTTCTTAAATCCTTCTTTGAGAGCCATGGAAGAGGCGATCTTGAAAGCCATCTCCGAGCTATCCACATCGTGATAACTACCATAGTATACTTCCACGGCGACATCCACCACCTTGTATCCGGCGATGATGCCTTTATCCATGGTCTCCACCAGACCTTTTTCGATGGCCGGGATAAAGTTTGAGGGAATCACGCCACCCACGATGGCATTGATAAATTGGAAGCCCTCTCCGCGCTCGGTGGGTTTGATGCGGAAATATACTTCACCGTATTGGCCACGACCACCGGATTGTTTTTTGTGACGATACTGGCTTTCAGCAGCGGCAGTGATGGTCTCTTTGTAAGGAATGCGCGGAGCCTTGAGCTCTGCTTCCACTTTATAGCGGTTTTTCAGCTTTTTCAGCACCAAAAGAAGCTGCTGATCGCCCATGCCGGAAAGCACGTTTTCGTGTGTCTCAGCATTCAGATCATAGCGGATGGTGGGATCTTCGGCAATGACTCTGTAAAGTGCGGTGCCGATCTTATCTTCATCAGATTGATTCACGGCTTTGATGGCCTGCCATGTGGTGGCGCTGGGCAATTCGACCGGTTTGATGGCATGGCGGGAATTCATGGGCACGATGCTGCTCATCACGCGAGCGTTTTTGAGCTTTACCAGAGCACCGATCTCACCGGCTCTGATTTCCGAGCAATCATGACGGTTTTTCCCGATCATGTAATACATATTGCCGGCTTTGTCTTTGGCATCTTTTTCCGGGGTATAAAATTCCGTGCCGGTTTTCAGAGCGCCGGAGAAGATTCTCGCATATGCTAGGTCACCCATGCTCGGATCCGCATAAAGTTTGAAGATATAGCCCAAGATTTCGCCGTCTTCAGAGGCGATGAATTCTTTGGTCTCATCTCCCTCGATCAGCTCCACTGCGGGGCTGTCTGCAGGAGAAGGCAGATAGTCGACCACAGCCTGCAAAAAGGCCATCACGCCCACGCCGGTCCCGGCAGAACATACAAATGCAGGAACGATGTCACCGGAAGCAACTGCCTTCTTCAATCCAGCAATCAGATGCTCCCTGGAAAGCTCCATATTCTCCAAAAATTCATTGAGTAAGTCTTCATCGGTCTCTGCCACCGCTTCCATCAGCAGCAATCTGGCTTCTTCCGCAGCGTCAGCCATATCAGATGGGATCTCAGCTTCACCGGAAGTGGTAATGGCTTTTTGCTGGATCAGGTCGATCACACCTTCAAAGCTGCCTTCTTTGCCGATTGGAATATGAACCTTCACCGGGCGAATGTCTGCATTTTCGTGAATTGCATCCAGAGTTTTGTCAAAGTCAGCATGTTCATTGTCCATCCGGTTCACCAGAATGATCTTGCCTTTGGCTTTGCCTTCCAGTTGCTCCAGAGCGAGTTCCAGACCCACCTCATAAGCACCGGTAGCATTGGCGACTACCACCACATTTTCCACGGCCGGGAGGGCCACGACGGTATCACCCACAAAGTCCGGATAACCCGGAGCGTCAAGGATATTTACCCTGTGATCTTTATGATTTGCAAAACCGATCGAGAGCCCAAGGGACATCTTCTTGGCGATTTCTTCCGGATCAAAATCAAGCACTGTATTGCCCTCGTCGATCTTTCCCAAACGGTTAACACTTTTTGTAAGATAAAAGATTTGTTCAGCTAAAGTGGTCTTGCCGGCTCCGCTGGCCCCGACCAACATAAGATTGCGTAACTTGTTCATTGAGTATTCTTTCATGTTCTTCCTCATGTATTTATCTAATTTTAATGGAATTTTCTATGCTGATGGACCATTATTTTCGTTCCCTTTTAGGTGTCAATGCTTTTGTTTCGCTTGACATTATTGGGTCTTTATGACATAATGCTCACAATCAAAACTGAGGAGGTTCCAAATGGAACAAAACCAGCAGCAGTTTTCGCACGGAAGGGATATGGCCCCTATTATGACAATCGGAAATTGGATTGTCACCATGATCATCATGATTATCCCCATTGTCAACATTGTCATGCTCATCGTTTGGGCAGCAAGTAAAAATGAGAACCCCAACCGCAAAAACTGGGCTATCGCTCAATTGATATTTATGGGTATCGGAATCGCAATCTACTTAATACTACTTAGTACGATATTAGGCTCGATGAGCAGTCTAACGGGATATTAGGCACTACTTAGAAGATAGTTATTAATAAATGAACAGGCTTTTTCAAAAGGAAGCAACCCAGCTTGCTGATACGGATTCCTTATTAGAGCGAATCCGCAAACTGCTGGCCGACGGCTTCCAACCCTTAGCTTTTTTTGGCACTGAGGAGCGACTCCTCTATTGTCTGATGGGCAAGCCTCATCAGCTGGACTTATTGTCTTCTCCATTTCCCGCCCGAGGCGAATATCCCTCGCTGAGCCAGGACTTTCCCGCTTTCCATATCTTTGAGCGCGAGCTTTACGAAGAATTCAGCATAACGCCCCTTCGGCACCCCTGGTTGAAGAGCGTTCGTCACCCTGTAGATGGCAAAGTAAAGATCGAAGACTATCCCTTTTTGCAAAGTGAATCCAGCTTGATTCACGAAGTGGGAGTGGGCCCGGTCCACGCCGGCGTGATAGAACCCGGACACTTCCGTTTCCTGATGAGGGGTGAGATCGTGGAGCATCTGGAAATACAATTGGGCTGGCAGCATCGCGGAATTATCGGGATGCTGACCTATGGGCCCCTGGCCAGCCGTATGCAGCTGGTTGAAAGCATCGCCGGAGACACCGTTATCGGACACGGTATTGCTTTCTGCAACGCGGTGGAAAGCCTCTCTGATCTTGAGCCGGAGGGTAATGATATCCGCGCCATACTCTTGGAAATGGAGCGAGTAGCCATGCACCTCTCCACGCTGTCCGCCCTGGCAGGTGACGTAGCTTATATCATGGGCCAGAATCTCTTCGCAGCGCTTCGCACCACCGTGGTCAATTCCACCCTGAGCATTTGCGGAAGCAGATTTGGGAAACGGGCACTCTGCGTGGGCGGCGTGAACTATCCATTAAATAAAGCCCTGATTGAGGCCCTCAAGCAAAAGCTGAAGAGGTCTGCCACCCAGATTCAGTATTCCGCAGAGGCGATGTTTGCCAATTCCAGCGTGGTCTCACGTTTTGACGACACCGGCCGAGTCAGCAAGGCAGACGCCCTGCGTTTCGGTTTCAACGGCATCTCTGCCAAAGCCAGCGGCATTCCGGCAGATGCCCGCGTGGATTTCCCGCTGTGGGAGTCCCCCGGCCTGTTAGTGCATACTGAATCTTCCGGAGACGTATATGCCCGGGCCCACCTGCGCTACACTGAAGCGATGCAATCTTTGGACATGGTCATGGACCTCCTGGATAAGGTGGACCTCGCCGCCCCGATCCGCACCGCAGCCAAAGCCTTGATCCCAAACCGTGTGGCAATATCCATCGTTGAAGGCGCCAGAGGCAGAATCGTGCACATCGTTAAAGCTAAAGACGAGCAAAGCGCATTGTGGTATAGAGTAGTGGATCCTTCCCTGATAAACTGGCAGGCCCTCTCCATAGCGGTTGCCGGGGAGCAAGTTTCAGACTTTCCACTGTGCAACAAGAGTTTTGAACTTTCTTACTGCGGGAGTGATTTATAGATGTTTAAGCTTTTAAAAGCCCGCCTGGCCCACGGTTATCAGGCTATCCCAAACCCCCTTAAAGTGGGCATCGACCCCGCCTTCCCCGGGCTGCCCAAACTGGACGTGAATGCAGATATTGATCTTTTGCAGAAGCTCTGTCCGGCAAAGGCCTTTTCCCATAAGGGGCTGGACCTTGGTAAATGTATTTTCTGCGGATTATGCAGTCGTAAGCATCCTGAAATGATTCAATTTTCCAACAACTATAAGATGTCCACAGACAGCCGTGAAAAACTGATCATGGCTCCCGGACAGGCAGAGCTTCCGGAGTTTGATTTCATCTTGCCCCGCTGGTTTCGGCGCTCATTTGCCTTGCGCAGCGTCTCGGCAGCAGGCTGCAATGCCTGTGAAATGGAACTGGGCGCATCGAACAACGTAAACTTTGACATCAGCCGATATGGAGTGGAGACAGAAGCATCCCCGCGTCACGCCGATGCCTTGGTGCTCACCGGACCGATTTCGCAAAACATGGCGGCTGCCCTGGCAGAGACCTGGCAGGCAATTGCGGAGCCCAAATTCCTGATTCTTTGCGGAACCTGCGCCATCAGCGGCGGTCTCTTTGCCCAAGGAGAGGCTATCGACCGCAGCTTCCTGAAGGACTGGAAAGCCTGTCTCTATATTCCGGGTTGCCCTGTGCACCCCCTTAGCATCATCAGTGGAATCACTTCCATAATGGGGATATCATGAGCATTGGCATCCTGATTCTGGTATTGGCGATTATCCCCGCCCTTCGCAAACGTTCGAGTCTCTTTGTAGCGCTCTGGATTCTGGGTTCCGTTTTCCTGGGCTATGAATATCTGGGAGTGCTTTTCTCCCGTGCTGTGCAAGATTACATCATCGCCATGCCGCAACCCATTGGCGTTGTGAGCATATCACTCACCAAGCTCTCGGCCTTTTTTGGAGTGATATTCTCCCTCGGTCTGCCCCTGGGAATGCTTTATGGCCATCATTATCTAAAGGAGCACGATGGCGACGATCTGGGCTCCCACCTTTTCTGGCTGGGACTGATGGGGCTGAGCATACACTGTCTGCTCTGGATTCGCCACAGCCTTGTTTTCCT
>CAZWUD010000118.1:0-4893 GCA_964637055.1 uncultured Candidatus Cloacimonadota bacterium | reverse complement strand
GATTTAACATGATTCCTCCTTAAACAAGGGGATCCTCTGAATACTCGTCACCAAGCCCTCTTCCCCATTTATTTTTAATATTTTATTATAAACTTTGATAATGCGCTCCTCAGGTGTACTGGCACCAGCTGCAAGACCGATGCGCTCTTTTGAAGTAAAATATTCTGCCTTTAGCTCGTCTTCCGTCTCAATGTGGATAGTCTGGCAATACTTTGAGCATAGACTGGCCAGCATCTTGGTATTTGAGCTTTGGTAACCGCCGATGACGATCATCAAGTCACTCTTCTTGGCCAAAGCAGCGCTGGCATTCTGGCGCTCTGTGGTAGCCAGGCAAATGCTGTTATAGACCTTGAGTTCCACGGTCTTGGGCAAGAGATCATCCACCAGCGCATGGAGATTCTCGATCTTTTGCGTGGTCTGAGAGATCAGGCATATCCTGTTTGATCTCAGATCTTGAGGGCTCTCACCAGGTGCAACGACCCGTGTCCTTGAATTGCCATAGCTGAGCATCCCGATCACTTCCGGATGATGTTCATCACCCAGGATCAGCACTTCATAATCGTCCTTAATCGCGGTCTGGATGAGCTCATGTGTGCGCTGCACGTAAGGGCAGGTGGCATCAATGATCTTGTTGCCCTGGGCTATCAAGCGTTCGAGCTCTTCTTTCGTAATTCCGTGGGATCGAATCACCACCGCCTTTTTGTGCGCTAGTGAAAGATCCGAGAGAACCTTGATGCCCCGCTGAGAAAGCTCCCCAATAAACTGAGGATTGTGAATCAGCTCACCCATGGTATATACATCTTCACCTGATTTGCTGGCCTCAAGAGCCATCTGGATTGCACGGCGAACTCCGAAGCAAAAACCCGAACTGGCAGCAAGGAATATCTTCATAATGCTGCCACCTTTTTTTGAAAATAATCATAGAGCAGATCCACCTGCCCCTGGATGCTCAAGGGACCGGTATCCACTTTGATGGCGTCTTCTGCCGGGATCAAAGGCGCCAGAGCACGTGTGGAATCAGCTTTGTCACGCTCATTCAGCTCTCGCAAAACCTCTTTATAATCCGCATTGATGCCTTTTCCCTGCAGCTCCAAAAAGCGCCGCTTGGCTCGCTCTTCAACCGGGGCAAATAGGAAAAACTTTAGCTCAGCCCGGGGAAAGACTACAGTGCCAATATCTCTGCCATCAAGGATCACGCCACCGTCTTTGCCAAGCTCTCGCTGCAACTGCACCATCTTTTCACGCACCTCTTTCTTGGCCGATATGGCCGAGGCCAGACGTGATATATCGGGTTCGCGAATCGCCAGCGAAACATCTTCCTCACACAGAATAGTCCGGTTTCCGTCTTCCGAATACTCGATCCGGATACTGATCTGATCCATGAGATCGACAAGCGTTTGGGGATTATCTATATTGGCATTGATACGCTTTGCCGCAAGAGCACAGGCACGATACATCGCACCGGTATCCAGATACACATATCCTATCCTCTTTGCCAACAGCTTTGCAGCAGTGCTTTTACCCGATGCTGCAGGGCCGTCAATAGCGATAATAATCTTTCTCATAACCAATATATTCTCCTTGATACATCATTTTTTGACCCCGTATTCAAGTCAACTGATATTTTCCCCGCGATCCAATCTACGCTTTGGACTGATTTTGGCCAAATTCACGCCTTTGCATCAGCAAATGTTAAATCCAAGTTGGAATGGAACTTGCGTAAAGTTATAGTAACTATAAACTCTTACGGGAGGAATCATGCCTAAGATAATTCTTTGTCTATCGCTGGTTTTCATGTTTTCAGCGCTCGCAGCCCAGGATTACCCTATTCCCATCGAGGATTTTGATAGTGGCAGCATCAATCTGCTCTCATGGGCCGATGAAGACCTTGAGCCTGATTCCTGGATGCTCGATTCTCAGTTTACACATGACTCTTCACCTTACTCTTTGCACTTATACGGTAATTGCTGGAAAAAGCAAGCGATTGCGCCCTTCACCGCTCCCCGCAATACTGTGATTGAATTCGCCGCTTGTTATGAGTATGGCGCCAAAGTGCAGGGCATTGGCTTTTCTGACGGCGAAAACCACCTGTTTTACAGCATTTCCGGCTCGCTGATTCTGGATCTGGAAGAATGGGTACCCGTCTATCAGGGAGCATTCGGCTCCAATGCCTGGCATCAATATCAATTACCTTTAGGTTCGGATTGGGAAAGCTTCTTTGGCTATCAGCCCAACATCAGCTTTCTGATCTATGTCAATGATCTGGATGGAGTTTCTCCTCGCTCCGTGTGGTTTGACAGCATCATAAATATCAGCCCCATTCTGCCGATAGCTCCCCAAGTCAGCATCTCATACCAGATCCCGACCAGTCACGACAACCGCCTGGTGACAGTCCAGTTTTCCGCTCAGATAGATGATCCCGATAGCGATGACTTTGACTACCTTTGGAGCTTTGGAGATGGCAACAGCAGCATAGAAGCCTCCCCCACACATATCTACGACCTCACTGATGCTCACCAATACACCGTCAATCTGCAGGTCACCGATGATAGTGGTTTGCTTGGCCTGGCCTCAGCTCAGATATCCATCGATCCCGGCCCGAGCTCACTTCCCTTGACCATAAACTTTGTGGGAGACGTGATGCTGGCACGGCGCTATGACACCCAGGTGATCCCCATGTATGGGATAGAATCCATCTTTAGCCCCACTTTCCCGATCCTGGGCGGTGCCACAGACGTCACCATCGCAAATCTGGAAGTAGTGCTGGCCAATACCGGCAGCCCCCACCCCACAAAATCAGTAGTTTACCGCGGCAACCCCGCCAACGTCTCCGGCCTCGTATATGCCGGCATTGACAATGTCTGCCTGGCAAACAACCACAGTCTGGATTACGGACTTACTGCCCTCCAGCAGAGCATGGACATTCTGGATGCGAATGGCATCGATTACAGTGGTGCCGGGGCAAATTCCTATGAAGCATACCTCCCCTCTTTTATCAATCAAAAGGGTATCAGCATCGCCATGTTGCGCAGCAGTGACCGCACCGGACAGTACAATAACGCCCAGCCTTATCTGCACGCAGGTTTTGACAAAGAAGGCTTTGCCTATATGACCCCATTTTACAATCTGTTGCAGCTCGACGCCGTGGAAGGCATAGCCGATCTCAAAGTGATAGAGATGCACGCGGGCAGCGAATACTCACTCAGCCCCGGCGCCGACTACGGCAAAAGCAACCCCTACCTCGGTGATGATCAAGATGAGGACTATTATTATCGTAATGACGTTCCGCATCAATGGGATCGCGAGATTCGCCAGTCGGCCGTGGATAGCGGAGCCGACTTGGTGATAGTCCACCATCCCCATATAGTGCAGGGGCTGGAACTGTATAACGGAAAAGTCATTGCCCATTCACTGGGAAATTTTGCCTTTGATCTGGACTATCCGGAGTGTATGAATTCAATGATCTTCTATGTAGATGCCTATCCGGATGGATTCCAGAATCACCGCGTTAAACCGGTCTTTATCGATAACTATATCCCAAAACCGGCAACGGGTCATCTGGGACTCTATCTGCTGGACTACATTGCCATGAAATCCAGGGAATTGGACACAATCGTGATCGTGGACAAGGAAGAGCTCACCGCCAGTGTTCCACTTGATCCAGACAACCTGGCGCAGACTCTATACCCTTTTGAGATAAAGCCGCCATTTGACAGTTACGATGACGGATACCAAACGACTGCGCCCATCAAACTCCCCCGCTTTGGCAGTGTCAGCTCTGTGGATCAAGCCGGCCCTGCGCAGGATACCCAGTTGCGTTTTGGCTCGGAATTGATCTGGTATGGCAATTTTGAAGATGAGGGATCCTCGCTCTGGAATGTGCCCGCTTATACTGCAGCAGCCCTTGATGGTGAGCGTTGCGCCCATTTTTTCTCAGAATCGGGTGAAACCCTGACCGGCACAATCTCCCCCAAACTCAAGCTCTATGACAATGAAAAAGACTACACCCTGCATGGCTGGATACGCACCCGTAATGCCCAGAGTGCAAACATCACAATCCGCTATTTCTCTTCCCGAAATTCATATTACCCCATTTCCAGCGAAGACATCAGCACCGATCTCAGCGGAGTGAATCCCTGGGGCTGGTATTACAAAGAACTGGATCCCCCGTCAAATGCCTGGTACTATGACATTCGGCTCAGTTTCACAGGTAATACCGGGTCAATGTCTCAAGCCTGGTTTGACAACGTGGGCTTGATCGAATGGACTCCCTGGCAGTCGGAAGCCGCTCTGCAGGAAGTGATGCATCCGAACAATTACTATTGGTTCCAGGTCAGGACTGAGGAATGCGTGAAATCACTAAACTGCCGCCTCACCGAGACTGCCTATCACGAGCCTCTTGCCCGCAGACACCACGATCGAACTCCTTCCCTGCTACCGGCAAATATCTATCCCAATCCCTTCAATCCAAGCACCAGCATCAGTTTTGAGATTCCCCAAAGCGCAACCACCTCGGTTAAAATCTATAACGTCAAGGGGCAATTGGTCTGCAACCTCGTGGATGAAGAGCTGAGTGCCGGCAGGCATCAATATACCTGGGATGGACGTGATAATGATGAGCGCACCGTGGCCTCGGGCATATATTTTTTCCGCATTGTCTCAGGCAAGCACAGCCGCATTCGCAAAGCGGTATTGCTGAAGTAGTTATATTTATCTTACCCGCAGATATCAAGACATTTCACTTGACGAATTCTGCTCTGCGAAAAGCTTTGCGAACGATTAGTCGTCCCGGCAGATGATGCTGGAAATATATTCATTGGTGCTAAATTAGCTCAGTCCGGTAGAGCAACTGATTCGTAATCAGTAGGTCGGGGGTTCGAATCCCCCATTTAG
>CAZWUD010000117.1:0-4986 GCA_964637055.1 uncultured Candidatus Cloacimonadota bacterium | reverse complement strand
GAGTATTGAAACCATGCGTTAACGGTGTTTGTGGAGCTCACCAGCCGGCGAAAGAGCACGGAGCCCTCGGCATAGTCGATGTAGTAATCACTGCCCCGCTCCAGTTTATTGCCATCCAGATAGATCTCTTCCGTGCCAGCCACTATGATGAAACTGCGCTGTGCGTCATTGGCCGTAAGGTAATAAGGACCCTGTTTGCCGTCGATGATATTGATCTGCATTTGTGCCCGTTTACCTCCGCCAGCACTAAAAGCCGCCTGAGCCTGATGCTCTCCGTCCCAGCGGAATGCGACCCCCTCCAGCTTTGTCTGATAGCTCAAAAAGCGGCTGTCATCAAAGGCAAAATCCAGATCTCCCATGCCCAGTTCCCAGCGTGGGCCATAGACCCGGATGAAGACCTGATCCAGGCTGGAGAGTTCTTTGGAATCTCCCTCCGGGCTCAATTTGCTCTGACTGTCCGAGAGTTGGGCGGTGATGTGGACGTCTTTGGCGAGTTCTCCGCTGAGATTGACATAGAGGGATTGCAAAAGATCGGTCTCGCCGCTTTCGGATAAGCTGAGCGCAAAAGTCTTGCTACCGCTGATCTTGAGATTGGTGCCCGGAGATAGCCAATCCGCCGAGCGGGGACGCTCCAGCACCGAGATGCTGTCTGACAGGGCTATGCGTTCATAGAGCTGGATTCTCTTGGTAAATTGCCCGGGGATGATCAGATAGCTGAGCTTGAGATTTGCAGAGGACGGGGTTTTCAACAGATGCAGCTTTCCGCTTTGATAGTCCAGCCGATAGTCTATCCCGTTAAGTAGCTCTAAACTGTCACTATAGACAGACTCCGAGTGAACGATGATATTGGAATGCGACAGGTCATAATCCAGAATCTCTGCTTTGAGATTGATGATTTCATCTATCACATAATCCGTGGCGGCCAGTGATGAGCATATCATCAGGCAAATCATGACCAGGACTATGCTGCGCGTCATCAGACACGATGGATTACGTAAGTAACCACTCCCCAGATGATGAAATCCGCCTCTTCCGTGATCTTAATGGGCTCGAACTCGTCGTTTTCTGGCACCAGCCAGTATTCCCCCTTGTCGATAATCAACCGCTTGATCATGAATTCGCCATCCACCAAGGCCACGACCACGCTGTTTGAGCTGGCTTCCAGGGCGCGGTCCACTATCGCCAGATCTCCGGGGAAAATCCCCGCACCTACCATGGAATAGCCGTCAACCTCCATGAAGTAACTGTGTTTTTTATTCTTTAAAAGCCGTTCGTTCAGGTCCAGCTCTTTCTCGGTATAGTCGGTTGCCGGAGAGGGAAATCCGGCCGGCACACTGGTGCTGAAGAGCGGGCGCATGACCTTCTGGCCTACTACCGCCTTGTAAATGGCCTTGATCGAGCCGTCTGTGCGAAACTTTCCCATATCCAAAAAAGCGGCGGACAGATCTCAATGCTTCCGTCCGCCACAAATCTCTTCTATTTTTATTTGATGGCTTTCAGGATGCTTTGAGCCTGAGCACCATAGGTGGGGTCGTTCACCAATTTCTGCAAATCAGCTTTGGCGGCATTTGTGTTTTTCTGTTGGTAATATGCAACGCCGCGAAGCATGCGGGCAGCAGAGTTGTTTGCTTCTGCTTCCAGGACCATACTGCTATAGGTGATCACTTTTGCCCAGTTTTTTGTGCGGTTGTAATGACCGGCAAGGGTGAGTGCCAGACGTGGTTCGGGCTGGATAGCTACTGATTTTTCCAGAGACTCTACCATCTTGGCAGTCTCGCCCAGTTGATTGTAGTTCTGTCCCATTTGAGCATATACAATGGCCATGGTGGCGGGGGCGGGATTGGTCTCTGCGAGTTTTTGCAAGTATGCGTTTGCCTGTTCCCAGCGGCTGTTTGCACGGTAGAAATTGCCGATGCGGGTGTACATGTCTGCATCGGGACGCAGCTCTTCGGCCATCATATAGGCAGATTCGGCATTTTGAAAATCGCCGGATTGAGCATATCCTTCGGCCAGCATGATATAGGCAGAAGCATCCTGAGCAGCGGCAGCATAGTCTTCCAATACCTGGAAGGCACGCGCATCGTCCTTCACATCATTTTTCAGGATGCTGAATTTTGCATTGAGGATGTCTGCATTACCGGGCTCAATCTCAAGCAATTCATCATAATACCTGATGGCTTCCTCATAGCTACCTGCATCTTTTGCGGTGATGGCAAGGTTGTTATAGGTACCGCGCACATATTCATCCAGCTCTTCATGACTGATTCTGACGGGCTCGTGATTTTGGTAAATGCCAAGTGCCTCTTGATAATGCTGGATAGCTTCATTGAACATGCCAAATTCAGTGCTTTCCAGAGCCAGATCAATGTGGCTCTTGGCGACGTTCAGGCGCATGATCTCTATATTGTAGGAGATTGAGTCTGCGTCGCTGGCCATCGGGGCATATTCCTCAAAAAGCTCAGTGGCGGCAGAAAAAGCGACTATGGCTCGCTCGAATTGACCATCTTCATAAAATTGGGCACCCTCAGCGGCTGCATCGCGAGCAAGCTCAAGGGGACTAACCACCGGCTCGGGTTCAACTTCGATCTGTTTATTTGATGAGCAAGCAAAAAAAGCTGCCATCACTAAAAGAACTAATAGGGCAAAAATTCTGTATTTAGACATCGGATCCTCCATTTTTCGTTCTATACACATGCTGGTGAGTAGGCCGATTTTGTCAACTTAAAAAAGGGATTGCCGGGGTACAGGATATATTATTGCTATCAAAAGTGTAAAAACATAAACAACCCTTATATCGATGCCATACAAGGCTATAAAGGCACTTGTTGCCGCCTTTCGCTCAATCGGGCACAAAAATATTTACAGAAAACGCATTTTTTCGGTTGACAGAATTTACGAGCCTGTATTTTCTTAACCCAGAAGTATCTCTAACGCTTATCCAAACTAGATTAGGAGGTAAAATGAGCAGAGATGAATTAGTAAAAAAGATCGCGTCCGACGCTGGCGTCACCCAAAAAGTTGCCGGCCTTGCACTCGCTTCTGTCCTTGAAGGAATCACTCAAACCCTTGCAAAAGGCGGAAAAGTATCCCTGGTTGGTTTTGGCTCTTTCAGCGTGGCACAACGCAAAGCCCGTAAAGGCATCAATCCCAAAACTAAGGCCCCTTTGAAAATCCCGGCACGTAAAGTTCCTGTATTCAAAGCGGGCAAGAAACTGAAAGACGCTGTCAAAAAATAACTAATATTTGTTTGACATTCAATCGCAAAGGCAGAGTTCGACTCTGCCTTTCTTTTTTGTGCTCACCAAGCAGTTACAGAGCAGGCAAAAGATTTTCCTTTACAGTTTTTCAGCAAATGCTGTTCTTGTCATCAGAGACTTTTTGGAAGTTTATTGTTATGTGTGATTATGAAGTGCCCCTTGCTGCTAGCGGTATCTGGGGATAAAGAAAACTAAAACAACAAAGACATATAGGAGTCACAGCGATGAAAAAATCTATGCTGTTAATCTTGCTTCTGGCTTTAGCCTTAGGAGCATTATCCACCCTGGGTGCCCAGATGAGTGTAACGCCAAACTCAGGCACCTCACGAAACACCCTTTTATTTGAAGATTTCGGGACCACCACCGGGGACTGGCCGGTTGCTGGCTGGACTCAGCTCAGCGGCATCTATCCCACCGTGGATGGAACCTCGACCCAGTGGTACAGAGATGACTGGTTAAACGGTCCCAGCGGTAACAACTGTGCCAAAATCAATATCTACGGCACAACCCGCAAGGGCTGGCTGGTTACGCCGGCCGTCACCATTCCCGCAGATGGCTATGAGATCAAGTTTGACCTAGGTCTCACGGATTATGCCAATAGCAACCCTATCGAATATCCCAACGGTCAACAAGATGACAGATTCATCGTCGCAATGAGCGATAACGCCAACATGACCAACCCCACACTCCTCAGAGAATGGAACAACACAGGCTCTCAGTATGTATTCAACGAAATTCCGCATACTGGAACCGAAGTTACCCTATTCTTGACCGGTGTCACCGGCACCAAATACTTTGCTTTTTATGGTGAATCCACGGTGTCAGCAACTGGAGAAGACAACGACCTCTTCGTGGACAACGTACACATCCGCGATACTCCTACCTCTCCACAGTTTTCCATCAACCCTTCTTCTGTGGAGTTCGGTCAGGTGCTACTGGGCACGACCGTTTCTCAGGAGTTCCTGGTTCGTAATACCGGCATCGGTACACTTGGTATCAGCAGCATTACTCTGCCTACCAGTCCTTATTTCACACTTTCAGATTTGCCCGATTTGCCGGCCAGCCTGGCCATCGGCGAATTCTTTACCTTCACTCTCGCATACGCGCCCACAGCCGTGGGTGACCACACAACCACCATCAGCATCATAGATGACCTGGCGCGTGTGGTAAATACCGTTGATGTGAGCGGAATCGGCTTTGATCCCACCATCTCCACGCTGCCTTACATCCAAACCTGGGATGGAGTAAATACTCCGGACTTCCCGGTGGGCTGGAGCACGATCCTCAATGCCACCTCCACTTCCGCTTATCTGAGAACCACCACCTCTTCACCTTACAGTGCGCCAAACTGCGTGCAGATGTCAAACTCTGCAGATGCGGCAGCGGAGATCATCCTGATTTCCCCACCTTTTGCGGCTGATTTTGACATGAGCAGTGTCCGTGTGAAACTTATGGCCAAAGGCGGAACCGGACATCTAGTTCAAGTGGGGACGATGTCCAATCCAGCTGATCCCGCTACATTCTCAATGGCAACCACACTGGATGTTCCAACAGGCTGGAACGAATACGTCGTAAACCTCAGTAACCACACCGCCGCGGGGCAGCACATCGCCTTTAAGCACGGTCTGGGCAGCACCTATGATACTACATATCTGGATGATGTCACCTTTGAAGTGATTGCTCCGAACGACCTGGCCGCTGTCTCAGTGACCGGAAACACCACCCCGTC
>CAZWUD010000116.1:0-4998 GCA_964637055.1 uncultured Candidatus Cloacimonadota bacterium | reverse complement strand
AAACTCTCCATCATTGTTAAATGATTAGAACTGACAAGAGCTTCTTTCTCACATTCCCACTCTATAAACTTATTAAAAGATCAACACTCTCGCCGAAAAGCGTCATGCTCAGCGGCAAGGTTTAGTCATCATCCAGACGGGGCTTTTTTTGTCAATAGAAATCTTTGCCTTATTTAAGAGAAAGGGGCATTCGGGAGGGCTATCTGACTAATTCACAGAGACAAGCATGGCAGCAAAATACTTTTCAGGTAGTGATAAAAGCTGCTATAGGCAAGGCAAAATATGCAAGCATAGCAAAAGACGAGCTGGAAATATCGGTCTGCGGAGCTGAGTATCGCACCCAGAAAGCCCCTGAATGATCTAACGCCGAGATCAGGCTTACCAGACCTGCAGCCTCACGCCCACCGGACGATGGTCTGATATCAGATCGTAATACGCGGAGAGCCCGCCCACGTGGTTTTCCACCCGGATCACGCGGCAGACACTACCGGCCGCGGCGTAGTCTTCAAAGAGTTCATCGGTGATCAGGACATGATCCAGCATGCTATTATATGATGGATAGGACACTGTATTGGGCGTTGGATTCAGGGCAATCGGCATTGTGGTAAAGAGATATTCATCCGGCTTGTTTAGAAAAGCCAGGAAGACATTGGTCTCTTCCGGCTCCTGGATTTGGTCGTTCAGATCTCCGATTAGGATTACCCTGTCGTCGTCAAAATAGTCACTGATATAAGTCTCCAAAAGCTCAGATGCAAGGCGCCTACGCACTTCCTCATCCCAATCGTCATCTTCATCGATAAAGTTGTCGCCTAAAGCTTTGAAGTGGTTGTTGATAATCACGTAATCCCGGTTTGCAAAGCTGAATTCCAAGACGTACGGAGGCCGGGGGAAGGGATTTGACATCCCGTTGTATATAGTATATTCTTCATTGATCGTAATCTTCCTGCTATCATATAGATAGGCCAGACGATAAGAGGAGGTTGCATTATAGATGAAAGGCTTATAATCGGGAATGTTATCAGCCAGAGCCTGGAACTGTGCATAGTCCATGATTTCTTGAAAAGCGATGATCTCGGCATTCATTTGCGGGATGATGTCGGATAAAAGCGCAACTGTATTTGATGACAGCGGAAAGACCTTCAGATTCCAGGTAATGAGATCCAAAGTGGCATCTGTGCCAAAGACAAGGTCGTTATCCTCCACGATCGGTGGAGTGAGATTCTGGTTGCTCCCGCAGGAGACCAGAAATAGGGCCGCGATAGCGACCGCAATGGCTAAGACTCTATTACGCATTCATAATCCTTTTGATAAAGCGTTGTACCCATTTCATATCGTCCTGAGCAAATACTGAGAAAGGCATAATATGTCAAGAACTTTGGCCTTTCTTCAGATTGAGAAAACCCGGAGTTTGAACCCCGGGTTTTCTTCTATTTTCTTGCTTATCTTATTTCATCATCAGCATTTTGCGGGTATAGGTGGCGCTAGGGGTTTTTAGACGGTAGAGATAGAGTCCGGTGGCCACAGAAGCGCCGGCCTCATCGGTTCCATCCCAGGTCAAGATATTGGTCCCGGCCTTGATGGCGCCGTCGTGCAGGTTTCGCACCAATTGTCCGCGTGTGTTATATATCTTCAGAGTCGCCACGGAGGCGATCTTGCTGTCAAAACTGATGGTCGTGGTAGGGTTGAAGGGATTGGGATAATTGTGCAGATTGCTCACCGGCACCATCGCCACGGCGTCATCCACAGTCACGTAACTGTCAATGGGCGTAGTGGTAAAGCGGATAGCGCGTCCGGGTGCAAGTTCTGCTGCGGTAGGGGGATAGATATTGCCATAGCTATAGGTCAGGCCACTCAACTGGCGGTGATCTTCCAACCCCACTGTGCAGTAATTTCCGGTGGTAGCCGGGTTGTCCACGGTGTGGTATTGCAACACGATATCGCCATCATCATCAGTTTTGGGATATAGGATGATCTGAAACTTTTCCAGAGAGGCATCTTCACCAGCCTGGATGGTATATTGATTGTAGGCTTCGTTATATTGGACGATGAAGCGGTCATTTGCCGCATCGTGCCAATAGAGGATGCGCATATCGGCAAAGATATCTTCACCCTCGGGACTGACTCCGGTCTTCATGCCTTTGAGATCATCCCAATAGCCGGCAATCATGGCCCGGGGGCCCAGCGCAGCCGGGATATAGTGGTTGTTAAAATAGCTCTCATCGGTATGGATGAACGAGACCCAACCGTTTGAGCTGATGGTGAGATTTTCATAATCCTGTCCATAAAATCTAAAGCTGAAGGGCAGCGGAACTTCCAGAGTGCCGTCGTCCATGATCAGCCAGAGATTGCCGGGTCCGCCAAATTCAGGATCCAGCTCCACCCAGTCATAGCTGGGCGCCATGTCATAGGCCAGATCAGTATCGTCAAAAGCGTAATAGCCGTATTCATCCGGACCGGTGGGATCATCCGTGCTTGGGAAACCAGCGGTCACAGAATAGAATGACACCCATTCATAACCGCCGGGTCCGCCCGCGATGAAGAAAAAGCGCAGGCCGATCTCTCTGCCATCCCAGACATCCGGCATCAGGCTGATATCTGCATCAAAGGTAAACTCTGCACCCGCTGGGATATCGCCCAGGGTTATAAATTCCGAAGACGTGGTGGCAGCCTCGGTCATAGCTTCCACCAGCACCTGAGCTCCCTGCAGAGGCCCGGAGCCGTTGTTTAAAGCGTGGAAAGTGAGCGTAGTGGTCTGATTCAGAGGTAGATCACCCTCGTGATTCCAGATCACGATGCGCGCACCGCCGCCATTCATCTGGAAGATGTGATGGGAAGCGGGATTTTCGGTTACAAAGCTGAGATTGATCACATCCTCGGGATGGATCAGGTGATTTGCCTGAATCTCAAAGTTTAGCGTGTGGCTGGCACCCGGGGCCAGGTCAAAGCTATCGGGATTGGTGGCCGTGATCTCTAGATTCTCATGTTCCTGGATGCTTCCGGTCACAGAGCTCATAGAGTTTTCAGAATAGTTTTTCACCGTGATCGCAATCTGCATGGACTGGTTGGCGTTGATGACCTGATCTGCCCCGGTGTTTTGGGTGATGCCGATGCCGGCTGCTCCTTCCACATTCAGGGTTCTCACCAGCGGCACCCAATTTTCTTTGGAGACCGTGAGGGTCAGATTGCCTTCCTGCTCGGGATCGATATTCAGGATGCCCACTCCATCCACAATCCTGGAGTAAGTGAAGTTTTCACCATCCTTAGTTCCGGAAATGATGGCGTCGTTCAGATGCGGGGCATTGATACGGATATGGCTGTCAGATTGGGCAAAAGTGAGGCCGCCCTGGATGATGTTTTCATTGATCACCCCGGGCTCGAGGATCCACATGTTCATAGATGGATCCGAAAGGATATTATAGACGTGGAAATAAAAGGGCACATATTGTCCGGGGTCCTGATCGTTCGGAAAATTGCGATAGAGCTCCATCTTGCCCATCATCACAGAGCTACCAAATCCCCGCACGCCATAATCCAGGATCGAGCGATAAGCTCCGCTGGAGATAGTATTGTTAAACCGGGTCTTGGTGTGCAAGTCCGAGGGTCCCACAAAGGCCACCGCACCGCCGAGACTGGCAGTGGTGCCCTTGCGCATCCAGGCTTCACCAAAACAGGGATTGACGACATTGGCAAAGTCTCCGGTATTGCAGACTATGCTATAGACGATCGGCATTCTGGGGCCGTTGAAAGTATTGGCCAGATCCGGAATGTGAAAGCTGGGATAATGCCAGCCATTGGCATCTCCCCAACCGCGATAGCTGATGAGCTGCACTCCCTGATTGATGGATTGTGTGATGGAAGAGGTTCCGGGATAGCTGGGCGGGAAAAAGACCGTATCCACTTCGGCATAACCAAAGTCCAGCAGTCCCTCGCGAAACCAGCGGCTCATCCAGACCGGTGTCGAGGGACGGAGATTGCCTTCGGCATAGTTACCGGCGATGACCAGAGCGCGCTGCATCCAGGTGGTATCTTCCATATAGGGTTCACGTTCATAGCGGATGGTCTTGGTAGCCATGACGATAAACTCCATGATGTCGCCAAAGGAAAATCTTCCCACCAGCATTTCAGGGAAGTAATCATCCCCTTCCAGGAGTGCGTAATACTGATCATCCGCATCGTTCTCAGCATATTCCGGAGAGGGGAAAAAGTTTGTCGGAATGCCAAAATTGCCCACGGTGTCTCCCAAGAGCAGGAGGTAATCGCTTTTATATTCCAGGTAATGCTGACGGATTGCTTCCCGGATATCGCTGATTGATGATCCAGCATCCACGCGGTTGATCACGTGGACGTCAAAGCCCAGTGAGCGTTTCCAGCGGATAAATTCGCCCTGATAATTGGCAAGATTAGGGTGGCTGATGATCAGCATCTTGGGTCTGGCCACCGGCAGGTTTCGCAGATAGCAACTATCCCAGTTATCAGCCAGAACCTGATATGAATCTATGAAAGCCGGAGAAACTGACTGGGGAAGATCGATGATTCCGCTTCCCGCCAGATCAAAATCCAGATTGTCCAGAGTCAGGATCTCATCCTCGGTCTCGATCTGAGTATTGATCCTCACAGTGTATCCCCGCATCTCCCTAAAGGTGAAGGGCTCAGAGAGCTGCACCGCTTCTTCATTGATCTGCGAGCGGGTGCTTTGATAGACTCCGTCTTTGGAAAACACGCGCCAGCTCATCTGATTTACAGAAAGCTCTGCACTTGCAAAAGGCAAGGCCAAAGTGCGAGAGATGACGGGGCTGTCCGGAAATTGGTCTTCTTCCTCATCGATGGATATCGCGCCGCGCTCAAAAGGGCTGGTGCGCAGGCTTTCAAAACGGGCGTTAATCCCGTTTCCACTATCCTGAAAATGCTCCAGACTGGCAGCGCTTAGCAGGCTTATGCACATTATACTTATAACTAATATTATCTTTCTCATCGGTCCTCCCAATACTTAAAGTCAGA
>CAZWUD010000115.1:0-5018 GCA_964637055.1 uncultured Candidatus Cloacimonadota bacterium | reverse complement strand
CATCAAGATCAAGGACGCCATCGGACGCGCCTGGCAGTGCACCACTATCCAATTTGACTTTAACCTGCCGGAACGCTTTGATATGCAATACATTGGTGCAGACAATAGTCCGCATCGCCCATACATGATCCACAGGGCTGTTTTGGGCTCGGTGGAGCGTTTCTTTGCCACGCTTTTGGAGTATCATGGCGGCAATCTACCTCTGTGGCTGGCTCCCGTGCAGATCAAACTCTTGCCGATCACTGATGGGCAGATCGACTATTGCAAAGAATTGCAAGAGAAGCTGAGAGGGGAAGGTCTGCGCTGCGAGATCGATCTGCGCAGTGAGAAGGTCGGTTACAAGATCCGCGAGGCCGAGATGAAAAAGATACCTTATATGTGCATCATCGGCAAAAATGAAGCGGAATCCGGCAACCTCACCCTGCGCCGTCATACCCAGGGAGATCTGGGCGTGATGAGCTATGATGAGGCGCTAAAGACCATTAAAAGCGAATTATGAACACCCTAGAGACCATCCGGGAAGAACTGCTCAAAGAAGCCGGCGCCATCGTGACCATGGCTGAGAATCTGGACCCACATGAGGTCAAGAAAGCCTTTGCTTATCTGAAAGACTGCAAAGGCAAGGTGGTTCTCACCGGCATCGGAAAAGCTGGCATCATAGCCCGCAAGATCGCAGCTACCCTGGCCAGCACGGGCACATCCTCCATCTTTCTGCACGCTGCGGAAGGCACACATGGGGATCTGGGTATGCTCTGCAAAGAAGATGTGGTGATCGCCGTCTCAAATAGCGGAAACACGGCAGAGATGCTGGCCATCATACCCTTTATCAAGTTTATCGGAATCCCGCTGATCTCCCTGACCGGAAATCTGGATTCACAATTGGCAAGTGCCTCTGATGCCGTGCTTTCTACCAGAGTGGATCCCGAGCTGGAACCTCTGGGCATGGTGCCCACCGCCAGCACTATCGTGGCCCTGGCAATGGGAGATGCCCTGGCCATTGCTCTGCTCAAGTCCAAAAACTTCTCCCTGCATGACTTTGCCCTGGTACATCCCGGTGGAGCGATCGGCAAAAGGCTGCTGCTCAAAGTTCAGGATCTGATGCATCAGGGGGAAGATCTGCCCCGCGTCCTGCTCTCTACTCCGATGCGTGAGGCCATTTTGGAAATGACCGGCAAAAAGCTGGGCTGCACCATCGTCAAAGACGAATCCGGCTATATGAAGGGCATCATCACTGATGGAGATTTGAGAAGGCAATTGCAAGAGAAGGGAGATGGCCTGCTCAAGCACAGTGCCCGGGATTGCATGACTGCCTCGCCCAAATTTGCCCGCCCCGATGACCTCGCCGTGAGCGCCCTGGCCTATATGGAGCAGCACTCCATCACCATGCTACCGATCGTGGATGAAGCCGGCATGGCAATCGGCCTCCTGCATATGCACGATCTCATCAGTGCAGGTGTGGTCTAAAGGCCCGCCGCCAAATTAGCGATTCTTTCAGACATATAAAAAGGCTGCCCTCTCGGACAGCCTTTGCTATTTACTTATTCTTTTTGTGACGATTCTTACGCAAGCGTTTCTTCCGCTTGTGGGTTGCGATTTTATGGCGCTTCTTCTTCTTTCCGCAAGGCATTTAATTACCCTAGCTCTGGATTTTCAGATCGACTACGCTGTTTTTGAATTCGCGGGAGAACTTGAAAGTGGGAACTGTGCGTTCTGGTACCGGAACTTTTTCGTCGGTCTTGGGGTTGCGTCCCATGCGGGGTTTGCGGGTTTTGAGGCGAAATGTACCAAAACCACGGATTTCGATATGGTGGCCTTGAGCTAAAATGTCTTTAACACCCTGAAAGAGGGCATCGACTACTACTGCAACGTCTTTGCGGATAATACCGGTGTTTTCCGAGATTTCCTTTACGAGATCGGCTTTTGTCATGTTTCTTTACTCCTTAAATTTTGTTATTGTTCTATACGATTCGTTTTATCATCGTCCTAATAAGATACTCAAAAGTAAAACCTTATGATTTATGTCAAGGGAAAAATTCACTTACTTTACTTTTTGTGCCCAAATCGGGCTGTCAATTCAATCGCTGAGGAGGCAATGCCTTGGGTATCTTTTCTGATTTGAAGCCCTTGACGGTGCAAAACGGAGAAATTATGGCTTGACATATAGCCGCCTTCATAAAATCTGGTATCAAAATAACTGTAATTCATACAAGGAGCAAGATAAATGAAACAGGGAATTCATCCGAAATACAAGAAGGCCACAGTCACCTGCGCTTGTGGAAATACCTTTGAGACCCGCAGCACCAAAGGCAATATGCAGGTAGACATCTGCAATCTTTGCCACCCCTTCTACACCGGAAAGCAGAAGATTCTGGATACTGCCGGTCGCGTAGAGAAATTTAATAAGAAATACAAAATCGCCAAAGATCAATAGCAGTCTCACACAGAATTTACGCCAGTCTGTCTCCACTGAGAGTAGAGTGGCGTTTTTCTTTATAGTGATATCCCGGCACAATCCGGGCGTCAGTGAGGATATAATCTTGCAAAGTTCAGCGGTTAAACTGCAGTCATCCATTAGATATTAATTGAGGATATAGATGAAAAAAGAGATCAGTGTAGGCGGTCAAGCGGTCATCGAAGGTGTGATGATGCGCGGCCCCCAGCGTCTGGCCACGGCGATTCGCAGAAGAAACGGGGATATCGAGCTCAAGCTCACCCCCTTTGAAAGTATCACCAAAAAAGTGAAATTCCTGGGCTGGCCCATCATCCGGGGCTTTGTATCGCTCATTGAGATGATGAAGATAGGCTTTTCGACCCTCACCTTTTCCGCAGAACGCTTTGAGCTGGATCTGCAGGAAGAAGCCAAAAGCAAAGGAGAGAAGATCAAAAAGAAATCCAGGGGTGCAGAGCGGGCTGAGGAGATATTCAGCTTTGTGCTGGCTTTTGGATTGGCCTTTCTGCTTTTTGGCCTTTTGCCATACAAACTGTCGGATTGGCTGAAGCTTTCGCAGAAGGATTTCTATTTTAACCTCTTTGCAGGAGGCCTGCGCATAGTCTTCTTTGTTCTCTACGTATGGATCATCTCTCTGATGAAGGACATCAAGCGCCTTTTTCGCTATCACGGAGCCGAGCACAAAAACGTCAATGCCTATGAGCATGACAGTTCTCTGGAGATCCCTGATATCCAGAGCTATAGCACGATTCATCCACGCTGCGGAACCAGCTTTATGTTCTTTGTGCTTTTGGTGGGCATTTTGATCTTTTCCATCACGGATACTCTGGTTTCTGTATTCATCCTGGGCACCACGATTCCGGTTTATCTGCGCCTGGGATATCACCTGCTTTTGATACCGATCATCTCCGGTGTGAGCTATGAAGTGCTGAAGTTTTCCGGAAAGAATCTTAATCACCCTATTGTCAAAATCATGACCATCCCGGGCATGGCTTTGCAGCGCATCACCACCCAGCCCCCGGATGATGAGATGGTGGAGGTTGCTCTGGTGGCGATGAAAGCAGCGTTGGACATGGACTACAATCAGCACAACGTGCAGCTCTTGGAGGATTGACATGATTCCTGTGGAAAAGCTGGAAGCTCTGCGTGAGGAATTTCTGGACCTTCAGACTCAGGTATCCGATGTATCCCTGATGAGTGATGCCAGAAAGTACCGGACCATTATGCGACGCTACAAAGAGCTTGAAGCCATTACAGAGGCCTGGCTTGATTATCAGAAGACCGAGAAGGACATCCGGGAGATCAAAGAAATGGTCAATACCGAGCATGATCCCGATATGCAGGCCATGGCCAAAGAGGAGCTGACCGATTTGCAGGAAAGTTTTGAATCCTGCGAGCTCAGGCTGCGTGATCTCTTGATCCCCAACGATCCCAATGACGAAAAGAACGCTATCATCGAAATCCGGGCCGGAACCGGCGGTGAGGAAGCCGCCCTCTTTGTGGCAGATCTCTTTCGTATGTACAGCTACTATGCCGATCAACAGGGCTGGGGCAAGCAAATCCTGGACGTAAACGAAACCGGTCTGGGTGGATACAAGGAAGTAGTGCTGCAATTTGATGGAGACAATGCCTACGGCATGATGCGATTTGAAAGTGGAGTGCACCGGGTGCAACGAGTGCCCGTCACAGAATCCGGCGGCAGGATCCACACATCCGCTGTCACGGTGGCAGTTTTGCCGGAAGCTGAAGAGATTGATGTGGAACTCAGTGATAATGATCTGCGCATCGACGTCTATCGCAGCAGCGGAAACGGCGGACAAAGTGTGAATACCACTGATTCTGCGGTGCGCATCACCCATGTCCCCACCGGCTTGGTAGTCACATGTCAGGACGAAAAATCTCAGATCAAGAACAAGGCCAAGGCCATGAAGGTTTTGCGGAGCAAACTCCTGGATCTGGAGATCAGCAAGCAGGAGCAGGAAATCTCATCATCGCGCAAAGCCCAGGTCTCCACCGGAGACCGTTCAGCCAAGATCCGCACCTATAATTTTCCCCAATCCCGGGTCACTGACCACAGAATAAACTTGACAAGCTACAATCTAGACGGTTTTCTGGCAGGAGACATAGATGATTTTGTCCAGTCACTTCGTATGGCTTGGCGAAACGAGAAGGTGAATGAATAAATGACACAGGTTTTGCTGATTCTGCTGATCCTGCTTTTTTTCCTCTTGCTATCACTGTTTTTCTCCGGATTGGAGACAGGATTGATCTCCGTGGACCAGATCAAGCTGGAAAATAATGCCCGTCGCAATCGCAGAGATGCAGCTCTTTTACGCTTTATTCGACAACCGGACAAATTTTTGGGCACCACGCTGATCGGCAACAACATCGCCAATGCCATCCTGGCCTCACTCACCACGCTGTTTGTATCCGAGCTGGGCAATTTTTCCTTTGATGCCCGCTACACTGCATTGATCATCGGCACGATCGTGCTCATATTTGGGGAGATCGTTCCAAAAGCTATATTCCGTGACTATGCGGATACCATCGTTCCCCGGGTCTTCCCCAT
>CAZWUD010000114.1:0-5054 GCA_964637055.1 uncultured Candidatus Cloacimonadota bacterium | reverse complement strand
TGGCGTAACCAAAGCAACATACGATCCTTGTAACATCTGATCCTCCCTGATCATGAGTTATATTTTCCGTGGGGTTTCCGGCTCAAGGCACAGAAAGTTCCACGTCTTTAGACAAACTGTGGGAAATTGAAATTTTCGTCAACATAAATGATTCTGCACCAGCTCCATGATCTGAGCCCGACGCTGTTTTGAGACACTGTGAAATGGCAGGTCCCGCTCCATATGCAGATCCCGGAGCTTTTTCAGAATCGTCGAGGCGGTGTATTTTTGCAAAAGCGTCTGCCAGAGCACGGGATATTCTTCTTTGTTCCAATACAGACTCAAAAGATGGGCAAATTGATCCAGCTCACAGAGTTCATCAAAGCTCAGTGCATCCGAGGCCAGCACTTGATAGGGTGGATCGTCCAGGTAGCGGTAGCCTCTGTCACGAGCCATTTTCCGCATGGGAGTATCCGGCAGGATCTTCAGCATACCCAGTTGCACGGCTGCCGGTTCGCAAGCGCAAAGCTCATCCAGAGAACGGATTACGGAGGCATAATTCTCACCCGGTAGTCCCGCGATCAGATCCGCATGCACCCTCACCCTGGTCTGATCTTTCAATTGCAGCAGACCTTTGCGGGATTTTCCCCAATCCGAATGCCTGCCGCAGTTTCTTAAGACCTCCCCGTTTATGCTCTGGATGCCGATCTCAAAGCGGATCTTGCCTTCCGGGATTTGGGAAAGCAGCCGGATATCTTCACCATCCAGCAGATCGGGATAGATCTCAAAATGGCTGTCATGGGGAGGCTCCTCTTCCCTGATCCAGTCCCAGATGGCATGAGATAAGTCCTTCTGCACGTTGAAACTGCGGTCGATAAATTTCAGCGTGCGGGGCTCAAGTGCAGATAGGGCTCGCAGCTCTTGATAGAGCCTTTCGCGCTCACCGGGCAGGGATAGATCAAATCTGGGTTCACTGCGGTCATCACAGCCTGAAAGACAATAAATGCAATGATATGGACAGCCGCGATAGCATTCGTAATAGACCAGATGTCCGCTCAGATCCTCGCGATCCGCCGGCCGATATGGAAAGGGGATATCTGTGAGCGGGATGGGGCTGATCCCATCTTTCAGCGCATCGGGGCAAAAATCCGCTTCTGCCAATGTCAGAAAGGCCGCTTCTCCGGGACCTGTGAAAACCGCGCATTGCGGGCTTTCTTCAAAAAACTGCGCCTCCGGGCCACCGATCACAAAGAGAGCTTCGGGCAGCACCTTGGCCAGTTCACGCTGCAATCTCACCAAATATTGCCGATTCCAGATATAGGCAGAAAGCATGATCACATCCGGTCTCTGGCGATAGATATCCTCCATCACCTGCAAAAGCGGTTCTTTGAGAGTGTAGCTCAGAATCTTGCAGGGATAATCCATATCACGAATCATCTCCCGCAGGTAATACAGGGCGAGATTGGACTGACTCCAACTGCTGTTTAGCGCAACAAAAACTAAATTCTTCATGATTTACTTATTTGCTGAGCGGGATATCTTAGTCAAGCAGAATCGGCAGAGTATTTCTGAGGATGCTGAGACTATCGACTCCTCCAGACCGTAAATCAAAAAGATTGATAGGATTACAAGATATTTATGAAGCTAATGTGTCCTCGATCCACACCCGATACTTCAGTCCAAAATCAACTTGAGTTCATCCCACTTTGCTCCCCTCGCCAGAGCATGATCGTGCGATGATCCCGGCTGGAAACTATGTGGATCGCTTGGGTGCCCGATCCGGAAGTAGGTCGGTTTTAACTAAAGATTTCTGCCAGTTCACCCTCTGCCGAGATATTCACATAACGCTTCTCGCCCTCAAAGCCAAATTCCAGGCTCAGAGTCTGATAGGGCAGGAGGTTTTGCGCCAGACGGGGCCATTCGATCACGGTGATGCCGCTCTCTATCATATCAAAAAGGCCCAGATCCATGAGCTCTTCCTCGCTTTTCAGACGGTAGAGATCCAGATGGTAAAGGGGAAAGCGTCCACAGTGGTATTCCTTAAAAAGCACAAATGAGGGGCTGTCGATCTCTTCCTGAATGCCCAAAAACTTTCCCAATGCCTTCACAAAAAAGGTCTTTCCGCTGCCCAGATCTCCGGCCAGTGTGATCACCGATCCCGGCCTCAAATATGGGCCGATAAAGTTTGCAAGATCGATCGTATCTTGCTCTGTTTTCAAATCTATATGCTTGCTCATAATATCTCCTTAACAAGACAAAAGCCCCAAAAGTCGCCTGTTGCCAGAAAATGGGACAGCGAGCTTCTCTTGGGGCTCGTCTTTGTTTTTAGTCAGTCCAATAGAAAGATTAGCCGGGGAGCTGTCTGCAGGCAAACGGAATCTGCCTGCATACACTTAAAAAAATCAGGGACGGGGAGTTCTCAGCCCTTATGAAAGCGGGCAGAACGCAGTAAATTGCGAAGGATCCGCCAATCGCTGAGATCAGGCTTGAGCAGGGCACTTAGGCCAAACTTCTCTCCCCAAGCCAATTGCCCCAGATACCAGCCGCCATACACGAAATAGGCGATCGACGAGGCCAGGGCGGCGCCATTGATGCCCCAGCGGGGGATGAGGATGAGATTGGCCACAAAATTTAGCGCAAAGGTCGAAAGCGTGATCCAGAGGTGGATCTGAGGCTTGCCTTCAGCATAAAACCAGGGGGAAGCGATCTTGGGCACGCAGGCAAAGAGGATGCCCGGCAAAAGAATCAACATCGCCCAGGTGGCGCGGGCAAAGGGCTGTCCGTACACCAGCGGGATCAAAAAACTGCCCATCACGCCTACGAGGGTCAAAGCCAGGCAGGCATAAAAGCTCAAGCGGATGGTGCGGGCAGTGAGCATGCGGCCGTCATCCCCTTCCGGGAGGTTGTAAAGCCGGCCAATGAGGGCATTGGTGATGGATACGGGCAAGAGAAACATCAGCTCGGCCACCGTCACCGCGATGCTGTAAATACCCAGTTCACTCACATTCCAATAGTGGCGGATCATCAATTGATCGACCCTGAGTAGCAGATAAGAAAAGAGGGCTGACCACCAGCCAAAGGCGCCATATTTGAGCTCTGCCTTTAGGATCGGAAGTGAGATCAGAGCCCGATATTTCTCCCGTAAAACACTGTGGATCAGGATCAGCCAGAGCAACATCGCCAGGACATTCAGCCAAAAGAAACTAAGCGGATTCAGCCGCCCCAGAGCCCAAAAGATCAGGATCGCCAGAGAGCGCAGGGTGAAGACGATCAGACCGATATTGTTATTGGCAATTATCTTTTCATCGCCGGTGAGCCAGGCCTGATGGTGCATGGTAAACATCGTGGAAACCATCATGATCAAGCCACCCAGTATATAAAGAGAGTTGTATGAGTCCAAAAACCAGCCACTGCGCCGGCTGATCAGCACGAGGCAGATCAGGATCACGGAAAAGATGCTCAAAATGTTCATATTTGAGCTGTAGATTGCCTGCCTTTCAAAGCCGCTCTTCTTTTGGAAATAGGGCACGGCAGAATTGATGCCAAAACTGCCAAAGGTCCCCAAGAGGCCAAAAATCAGCAGGACATAGGCCACATACCCCTGTCCCGAAGGACCCAGAGTGCGTGCCACCAGGACGCCGGTGAGCGCTCCAAAGATCAGCTTGAAGATCTGCGTGCCCAGATTGTGACCGATGTTTTTGCCGTAGCCCATAGGCTTGTTCAGAAGATCTCGGATTGCTCGGCGATCGGGCTCAGGCCCAGGTGTTTATATGCTTTGAAGGTGACTTTGCGCCCCTGAGTGGTGCGCTCCAAAAAGCCCTGTTGCACCAGATAGGGTTCAAAGATCTCTTCTATGGTGCCGGCGTCCTCACCGATGGCTGTGGCGATGGTCTTGATGCCCACGGGGCCGCCGCGGTAGTTTTCGATGATAGTGCTCAAGATGCGTTTGTCCATCTCGTCCAGCCCGGCATGATCCACCTGCAGCATGGACAAAGCGGCAAGCGCTATCTCCAAGGTGATGATGCCGTCGCCACGGATCTGGGCATAGTCCCGCACCCGTCTGAGGAGCCGATTTGCGATGCGGGGCGTGCCCCGACTGCGTCGGGCCAGCTCTTTGATGCCCTCTTCCTCGGCAGAGACCTTCAGGAGCCGGGCGGAGCGCTTGAGGATCTGCTCAATGGAGGACTGGTCATAATAATCCAGCCTCAGCACGATGCCAAAGCGGTCCCTTAGCGGCGGGGTCAAAAGTCCGGCACGGGTGGTGGCGCCGATCAAAGTAAAAGGTTCGATGGGGATCTTCAGTGTCCTGGAAGAAGGCCCGCTATCCAGGATGATCTCCATCTCAAAATCTTCCATGGCGGGATAGATGTATTCCTCGATCACGTGGGAAAGACGGTGGATTTCATCGATAAAGAGCGCTTCATGGCGTCCCAGATTGGTCAGGATGCCGGCCAGATCCGAGGGCTTTTCGATAACGGGACCGCTGGAGACGGTGATTTCCACCTCCATCTCACGGGCAATGATCGAGGCCAGAGTGGTCTTTCCCAAGCCCGGAGGCCCATAGAGAAGCACGTGATCCAGCGGCTCTTTACGCTGACGGGCGGCCTGGATGCTGATATCCAGGAGTTCCTTGATGTGCTCTTGCCCGATAAAGTCCTTGAGGGTTTTCGGTCTCAGCGCGCGGTCAAAATCACTGTCTTCCGGCTGCAAAACCGGGTTATTTATTCTTTCCAGCATAGTTTTCCTTATCTTTTAGTGCAGAATCCCAAACAACCGGCGAAAATGCAGATTCCAGACCATCCAGGCCGCTTCCCAAACGATGTTGCGGCTCATCTTGGATACTCCGTCCACGCGGTCTGTGAAGATGATGGGGATCTCCTTGATCCTGAATCCTTTGGCCCAGGCGCGGAAATTCATCTCTATCTGGAAAGCATAGCCATCCGAAAGAATCTTGTCCAGATCAATGGCTTCCAGCACCTTGCGGCGAAAACATTTGAAACCGCCGGTGGGGTCAGAGATGGGCATGCCGGTGATGATGCGCACATATTTTGAGGCAAAATAGCTGATCAAAAGAC
>CAZWUD010000113.1:0-5082 GCA_964637055.1 uncultured Candidatus Cloacimonadota bacterium | reverse complement strand
AGTCACCAATCAGCAAATCATAAATAAGAGGCGGGAGCGATCCCGCCTTTTTCAATTCCAGAGAAATGAGAAGCTTATGATGATGGCAAGCTTTGCCTAAAGCTTGATCTTCTGGACTATGCCTTCCGCGCAATTGCGGCAGATATCGATGGATGCTCTGTTCTGCAGGATCTTAGCTCGGACGGCCTGAAATCTATCAGAGTGCCAGAGCCGGGAAAAATCCTCATCAAACACATTCCCGATCTTGAAGTGGAGGTCTTTGTCATAGCAGCAGATGCTGAGTTCTCCATCCCAATTGATCACAGGCTGAGTCCACAAGCGGCGACAGCGGTTCAGCAGCCTGGTATTGAGCTCAAAATCCTGCCCCCTGGCCTTGTATCTGCTCAGTTTATGATTGCTGGGCAAAAAGGAGATATCTTCCGGCTGATAGATCTGCACCGTTTTAAAGTCCAGCTTGTCCACCCCAATCTCGGCGGCCATCCGCTTCACCTGACCTATCTCATGCTCATTCTGCCGCATGATAATAAATTGCCAGACGATGAGGGGAGTCTTTTGCCCGCTTTTCTTTTTGGCCGCCACCAGCTTTCTCATATTTTCCAGCACCAGAGCGAAGTTGCCATTGATGCGATAGCTATTGTAAGTATCCTCCGAGATGCCGTCCATGGAAATGATGATTTTACTGAGGCCACTGGCGATGATAGCCGCATGATCCAAAGGCAGGCTGGCATTGGTCGAGGTCATTGTATACAGCTTTTTATCAGCAGCATAGCGCACCATTTGGCTAAAACCTTCATTTAGATACGGCTCACCCTGGTTCCAGAGAATCAGCATGCCGATCCGGCTGTGAATCTGATCCACTATCTCTTTGAACTCATCCAGACTCATCATACCGCGCGTTCTTTTGAGACTGCCGTTTCCGCTGGGGCAGAGCGGGCATTTGAGATTGCAGATATTGGTGGGTTCGATCATCAGGGCAGGGGGGAGATGCCTGATGATTGGCTTGCGGATCAGCAAAGACAGCCGGTAGTCCAGATAGCTGCCGATAGCGTTTATGAGGCGCTCTTTATGCAAATAGCTGCTGAGAGGACTTGTCTTTAATAAAGCTTTGATCATAAATCAGATTTCTGCCTTGTGCAAAAAGACCATTCCCAAAAGCGTGAAGAGCAGATTCGGAGCCCAGGCAGCCCAGACCGGTGGGATGACGTTATTGTAGCCCAGACTCTGGCTGATCTGCACCACGATCAGATAGGCAAAGCAGACCACCAGCCCCAGCATAAAGACCCAGCCCCGTCCTTTACTACGCACATTTGAGGTGGCGATAGGAATAAAGAAGAAGATCACGATCAGGTTTGTGAGCGGAAAGGAGACCTTCATATGCAGATCCACAATCTCTTTGCTGGCATCTTCTCCCAAGCGTTGAAGGCGGCCGATATAATGCCAGAGCTCCATAAAGTTCAACGCCAGAGTCTTCTTTGTGATGCGGATAAAATCTTGCGGTTCCACTTCCAGCAGCGGCATCGTAGTCTTGGGATAAAATTCGGAGTAGATCTGTCTGCCACCAGAGAAGCGGCGGATATCACAATCACTCAGCTCCCACTGGTCCCCGGTCCAAAGCGCACTGCTGGCCGTCACGCGTTCGACGATCTCTTTTGTCTCAAAGTCAATCCTGGTCAGATCGATGATGCGCAGGCTATTCTTGTACCCATCAAAGAACCCAAAGTAGTAAAAGTCATTGTCTTGACCCCGATAGTGGATGCGCGCTTTCAACATCTGATCGTCAGGCTGTTCACCCTTGATCTTCACGTTGTAAAGCTCGCTCCTTTCGCTCTCGGCATAGGGCAACAGATATTCCCCCATCACAGCTATCGTGATCGAGATCAAAAGTCCCAGTCCAAAGAGGGGAAACATTGCCCTTTTGATGCTTACTCCCGCTGCTCTGATGGCTACTGATTCATTGTGTTTGGCCAGAGCATTCATCATAAAGAGTCCGGTCAAAAGCACCGTCACGGGAGAGGTCAACACGATCAGGTAAGGTAGTCTCAGTGAAAAATATAGCAATGCCTGATCAAATGAAGCCCCGGCCCGGAGTATTCTGGGCAGGTTGTCTACGATATCAATAACCAAAAACACAGCAGCAAAGCTGAAGAATATGATCAAGTAGGTGCGCAGAAATTCGCGCAGGACATAGCGGTCAAGTATGCGCATTAGTGCAGCACCTCATCAGGGGGCGTAACCTTGCCCATCTTCAGGTTTCTGATCCTCCAGGAAAGCCGCTGCAGATTGATAAGCTGCTTTTCCCGGATGGAAGCCCAGATCAAGAGGCAGGCCAGGATAAAGAATACGATATTGGACAGCCACATGGCTATAAAGGGATTGAAAGAAGCTCTGTCGGCAAGGTGCTCACCCATATTCAGTGCTACATAATAGACCAGAAAGATCACGCTGGATACGCTGAAAGCCATGCCGATGCCGCTGGTTTTGGTCATCAAGCCCAGGGGAACACCTATCATGATGAAGATGATGATGGCAAAGGAGAGGGCAAATTTCTTGTGATACTCCACCAATAGAGCTTGCAGATTGATCTCCAGCTCCGAGATCCTGTTTTGAGCCACTTGCTGCATTGAACGTAGCCGTCTTTGCTCGGATTCTGCCCTATAAGGATCTTCATTCTGAACGGATTGCATTCTGCCTTGCAGGTCGCTGAGCTCCATGCGCTTTGTTGCCAATTCACCCTTGCGGTCATCGATGGCCTTGGTCAATTGCGCATAGGTCATCTCGCGGTCACTGCGATAGCCCGTTTCAAAGACATCGGTGCGGTTGCCCAGATCCCGGATATTGATGATGTACTCTTTAAAACTCGTACTCTGATACTTGCCGGGTTCACGCTCATTGCGCTGCTGCATTTCTCCATCTTTGAGGATGATCTTCATGGCATTGCCATTGTTCATCTGAATCACCCGCCCGCTTTGGGCAAAGATAGTCCTCGGAAACCGGCTTTCACTGCGATCATAGATGATGAGGTCAATCAGCTCGGTCTCGTTATTTTCCCGACACCAGATAGTGTAATCCAGCAGGTTGTTATATTCGCCCGCTTCGATGATAGTCATGGGCTTGTAATATGCAATCTTGACCATCAGATTCTTGAGCTTATGATTTGTATTGGGCAAAAACCAGTGATTGAAATAGACCATCAGCCCGGTCAGCAAGATGGCTGCCGTGACAAGTGGCCCCAGCATGCGGTAGATATTGACGCCGCTGGATTTGATGGCGATGATCTCGCGATCCACACTCATCCTGCCAAAAGCCAGAATGGTGGCCACCAGCACCGCCATAGGGATGGAAAGCGCCAGCATATAAGGCAGAGACAGGGCAAAAACCTCCAGCACGATAGAAGCCGGAAGCTGCTTTTCAATGATCAGATTGAGCAGGTCGATGATGCGGTCGATCAAGAGCACGAAAGTCACCACCAAGAGTGAGATCAAAAAGGGTGAGATATGCTCCTTGAGGATGTAGCGCTTCAGTATCATCCGTCAATATCCAATAGAGCCAGCGCCTGTTCTTCATCAATGATCTTGATACTGGGAATCTTTTGCGCTTTCGTGAGCTTTGACCCCGCCTTTTCACCCACGATCAGATAGTCCAGAGTTTTGGATACACCGCTGAGGATCTTGCCCCCGTGGCTCATGATCAAGGCTTCCATGTCTTTCCGGCTGCGAGATTGAAGGGTACCGGTGATCAGGAAGTGCTTGCCCTCCAGCTTGTCAGAATGGCGCTGAGAGCGGTATGCCATATTGAGCCCCAGTTCTTTCAGATCACGTGTGAGATCCCTGTTCTTAGGGTTGTCAAAGTAATCCCGGATGGACTGAGCGATGCGCGGGCCCAGATCAGGAATCTCGACCAGCTCCTCAATACTTGATTTTTGCAGGCTCTCCAGATCCCCAAAGTGCTGAGCCAGATTGCGTGCTATCACCGCACCCACATGGCGGATGCCCAGGGCAAAGATCACTCGATCCAGATTCGCATCCTTGGAGCTTTCAATGGCTTCCAGGAGATTCTTGGCGGACTGCTCTCCCATTCGCTCCAGCTCCAAGACACGGTCAAAATCAATGCGATAGATGTCGGCAACGCTGGATATGATGCCCTCTTCCAAAAGCTGACTCACCAGAGCGCTGCCCAGCCCCCTGATATCTAGGGTGTCCCGGGAGGCAAAGTGCTCAATGCTGCGCGCCAATTGCGCAGGACAATCCGCTGAACTGCAATATTCGATGGCGGCTTCTTCCTCTCTGTAAAGGGGACTGCCACATACGGGGCATTTGTCCGGCAAGGAAATCGGCTTTGCATCCTGGGGGCGCTTGTCCAGATTCACCTTGAGGATCTTGGGGATGATCTCGCCACTCTTGATCAGCCGCACCGTATCGCCCAGGTGGAGGTCAAGTCTTTGGATCTCGTCAAAATTGTGCAAAGTGCTGCGTGAGACAGTGGTTCCGGAGATATAGACCGGCTCCAGGATAGCCACCGGTGTGATGGCTCCAGTGCGTCCCACCTGATATTGGACGTCCTGCAGCAGAGTCTCTTTTTCTTCTGGCTTAAATTTATAGGCAATAGCCCATTTCGGACTTTTAGCCGTATATCCCAGGCTTTTTTGCAGTGCCAGAGAATCCACTTTGACCACTACTCCGTCAATGTCATAGTCCAAGCTCCCGCGGGTCTTCTCCATTTCCTGGCAAAAATCGGTCAGGCAATCTTGCGAATCGCAGCAACTTCTTTTGTCACAAACGGGGAAGCCCAGCTTATCCAGCCAGTTCAGCAGCTCAGATTGCTTTTGAACAGGGATATCCCCCTCAAAGTAGCCGATAGTGTAAAAGAAAGCCTTCAGCGGCCGCTCTTTGACGAAGCTGACATCTTTGAGCTTGATCGATCCGGCTGCGGCATTGCGTGGATTGGCAAAGATCTTTTCACCGCTTTCCTGGCGCGCTTTGTTCATATCCAGAAAAGCCTGGATGGGGATGTATATCTCACCCCGGATCTCGATCTCGCCCCGGTAAGCAATCTTTTGGGGTATTCCGGCAATGGTCTTAAAAT
>CAZWUD010000112.1:0-5084 GCA_964637055.1 uncultured Candidatus Cloacimonadota bacterium | reverse complement strand
CCCATCGCATCAGTCAAATATCATCATCAGCCCAAAGACGACTACAAACCCAAGTCAAAGTTTCAGATCCCTAATCTCAGCAGCTTTTTTAACCGTCTCACTCTCGAAGGAGGGGAGATCAGTGCAGATATCAGCATCCCCATGAAAATTCTGCAGGAAGGTGATCTGAAGATAGAAGAAAGCTTCAAAGACCTTGAGCTCAGGATTATCAATGACAAAGTCAGTCGGATCAAGCTGAGCGCTATTAGCTCTCTGGATGGCAAGATATCTTTTGAAGCTATTTTGGATCGTGGCAGGATCGACCTTGCAGAAACCTCAATAGAAGGATTCAAGCCGCTTTATATACACCATCCTGACATCCAGGACTTTCGCACTGAACTGAATGTGGCCGCCTCATACAGCGAGCCTTCGGATTCATCCGCTGCTCGCTACTCAGCTACTGGCAGCATTGAGGGCAGTTCGGCTTATGTGATTGATCGTTTTCCCGTGAGCTTGCCTCAGATCCAGCTTACTGCTAATCAGGACAATGGCAGGATACGGATTTATGACGGAAGCATAGGAAACAGCATTGTGGTGGCTGATCTCAAAGCATCTGATCTGAGAGATGAGATCAGCTTTGACGGTTCCACCGCATCTTTTAGATTGGATATGCAGGACATCATGCCCAGTCTATCCGGCATTGTGCATGGCAGCTTGGAGGCAGCAGGAAGTTTCCAGGATCCCAAGCTCGATCTCAGCGCAAGTTCTTCTCAATTTGCCTTCCAAAATTGGATTTTCAACGATCTGGTGCTCAATGCAGACTATCAGGATGAGATCGCCACATTATCTCTAACTGAGGGTAGATGGGAAAACCAGTTATTGACGCTTGAGGGCAGTTTCCGGCCCAAGAGCATGGAACTGAGTGCCCGGCTTGACACCAGCCCCCTTGAGGAGGAAGCCCAGCCTCTGGAGGCCAGAGGGACAGCGCGCGTGGACGGCATGATCATCAAGCCTTATCCGATGCTGACGGCGAGTCTGTCTGACTTTGACGTTCTATATCAAGATCTCAGCATTCAGGGTCTATCGGCCATAGCCTCGATGACCCCGACGGATGAATCCCTCCTTTTTGAAGCTACTGTGGATGCTGATAATGGCTTTCACATTGAGGCCGTGGGCGATATCCTGGATAGATTTATCAGCCTTGATGCGGATTTCCAGGATTTGGACATTGCCGCTCTCTATCAGCAGAAGGTGTTAAATATTCTCCAGCCGCGGATTACCGGCAGCATAAAGGCTATAATGAATGAAGACAAGATATGGCTGAAGAGTCTCTTGGATACAGCCCTTGAGGGCGAATATGAGTACGAGGGCGATCTGGATCTTCTGGCCAGCCTGGATCTCCAAGACATGGGCATCACGGCTGCTTTGAAGACTGTGGATGGACAGCTCTTTGGGGAACCGCTGGATTTTGATCTCAGCATGAATATGATCGATAGGCAGCTAAAGGTCTGGCATTTGAAAGCTGAAGACTTCCTCAATCTGTCCGGCAGAGTGAATCTGGCAAATTGGCATGATATGGATTTTGACATCGCGGTAAGCAATCTCGACACAGCCCGTCTGATCAGATACTATTCCGATCTTGAATTCCTGATTCCGGAATTTGAAAACCTGAATCTTTTTGCCAATTTCAACCGACAAGGTGATCGTCAATTCTCAGCCAAAATGAACCTGAAGGAGATCGATCTGATCAGCGTTATTCCGCTAAATCTCGATCTTAGCCTCAGTGGCCCCCCCGAAGATATCAGCATCACGGGAGAGATCCATGGCCAAAACAATCGCCTGCTCAGTTTACAAGGCAAGAGCAAATTGCTACCACAAGTTGATATTGCTCTGCAGGCAGAGCTTAACAATCTCAAAATGCAAGAGATCTTGATTCCATCCCCCGGAGATGCCACCCTGAGCGGGAAAGTGGCTTTTGCCCTAAAGAACGCCCTGGATAAGAAAAGGGAAATGGAATTTGGGGTGGACATGCACGCTTCTGCACTCAGATTTGGGGATTTCAAGATAGACCAAGCGATAGTCAAAGCTGCTCAATTGTCCAGAGCTCTGGTGATAGACAGCCTTTTTGTGAAATCAGCAGGTCTTTTTGAGGCTCATGCCCAGGGCTCTTTGGATTACAACGCCACGACGAACCTCTTTTACGAAGGGGATCGCAGCCTGGATCTATCTGTGACGGGGGAATTGTTCCCCTGGCTGAAGAGCCTGACCGACTATATACAGGTGTCCCGAGGCAATTCTGCTCTGACTTTGAGGGTGGGTACAGCAGATGATCAATTCATGGTTTATTCAGGTGAAATAGACATCCATGACGGCTACCTGCATCTCAAAGACCAGGTGGAGCCGATGCGCAATATAGAAATCAAAGGGATTTTTGATGACAACCGCCTTGTGATCCAGCGCGGGACTTTCCAGATGGGCAATGGCAAGTTTTATCTGAACAACATCTTTGACAGCGAAAGCTCGGACCACTTCAATCTGGCCTTTTTGGATCTGGGATATCTCAGATTGATGATAGAAGAACCCGGTATCCAGGCCACCATCCCTCTCATATCTCCACCCAAAACTCTGTCCAACATCGCCCTTCGGGGACAGTCCAGCCGCTACGCCTTGATCAAGGGACCTTTTGATGATATGAGGATCGAAGCACATGTTTTGGCCTCAAATCTGGATATCCTTTTCCCGCCCGGAGCGGATAACCTCTTGAACCTGATCATGTCTGTCCGCAAAACTGGAAAGAAGCCCGACAGTGATCCCGCCCCGCTTCCTTTTACCATGGATCTTCTGGTCAGCATTGGGGAAAATGTGCGCTACGTGACCTATCCTACAAATCTGCACATTATGCCAGGAGGATTTTTGCATCTCATCTATGATGGCAATCGCTTCATCGTGGAAGAGGCAAACATCAATTCTGAACGGGGCTCCATTGATTTCTTCGGGACGGTCTTTCAAGTGGATAATATAGCCATCAATATGATCGATCAGCAGGGCATCCTCGATGTAAACGGGCTTTTCTACAAAAAGTCACCCGATGGCAGCACCATTACACTCAGTGTCTATTCCACACCCGATTTTGAAAAGAACTTCTTTGACCGTCTGCAGATCAATCTGGCCAGCGACAATCCATCGGATCAAAACATCTCCCAGGTCCTCGCACGCTTGAGATACGATCAATCAATGGACGAACTGCCTGATGATCAAAAAAACAACATGTTGCAAGATGAAGCCCTGGGCCTGATCGGAGGCAATCTCAATTCCTCTGTGCTCACTCCAATCTTCTACCCGGTGGAAAATTGGATTCGCCGCAGTCTGAAGCTGGATGGATTTTCCATCAACGCCGGCTTTATCCAAAATCTCTTTACCGAATATTCATCAGATCCCTCACAGCTTGCTGATATGGCGGATCTTTCAAGTTTCGGCTCAGACATCTCCCGCTTTTCTTCATCAATCCTCTTGAACAACCTTTCCTTGAGCATGAGCAAGTACATTGGGTACAGGATGTTTGTGGATTATGATTTAATGTTGCAGGAAGCCACTGACTTGCAGCAAAAGACCAGGATTCTGGTCTCTCATGAAGCGTCTTTGAGATTTGTCTTTCCCAGACAATACCGCCTGGGATATACACTGAACTATGCTCCTCAGGAGCGCGGATTCACACATGGTGTGATGCTGCAGAAATCTCTCAGATTCTGGGGACTGTAGAGCTTAAAAGTTAAATTTCACTCCAACAGCCACTGAACGCTTGGTGTCCTTCCACCAGTTGATGCCGCCTTCTTTGTCTTTGTATTTCTCAGAATACTTACCGATCACAAACCATCTGCGTTTAGAATCCAGACCGATAGTAGCGCTGGCAGACATATTGGCACGTGGAACGGCCACCTCTCCCAGGCGCAATTTGCTCACATTGGTCTTGCTATAGGAAAAGGCTACTTTTTCCAAACGCTTATAGCGAGTATCCACATTCATACTAAACCACAGCGATTTACCGTCTTTAATGCCGTTGCCATACATATTCTTCCAGGCAAACATCAGCTTGAGCCGATCTTTAATCGTACCTTGCAGTTTGCCGTATATGCCGTAACTGGACTTGCGGCTTTGTAGCCTTTCTTCTTTTGTGATCAGCACCGGAGTCCCACCAGGCAGACTATCTTGCACCGCTCTTTCTTCTTCATAGTGGTAATCGAAGTAGTCTGATTCAAACTTTGCCCCGTTTGTTCTATACTCCAGATTGACTTTTAAGAAACCAAAATCAGCATAGACTCCGGGCAAAATGCTGCCCACACCGTTATCTATCATATGAGCAATTTCCGTGTAAACGCCATACTCAGCAGTTTCGCAATGCTTGAGGGGTTGAGTGTAGTCAAAAGCAATGATCGTGGCAGAGTCCTTATCATCCGGAATCAGATAGTGGAGGCTGTCTGGCAATACATGCTTTAGATTTGCGTACTGATTGCGGTCTGTGTATATTGATAAGCCGAGCTGAGCCAGATCCAGGATCCTCAGCGTGGAATCCGGCAAAGGCTTGACATGCATCTGCAAACTGAGCAGGTTGTTCTTTAAGATGTCAGAAGTGAAAAGCGCTATCTCAGGCTCCAGTGCCATTGGTATCCTTCCGCCTATCAAGAGCCCATTATGACGCATATCCGGATAGTAAAACATATTGGTGTAATTCAGCATTACCAAGCCGTTGCCTACGGAATACTTTGGAAAACCACCCACATGAAAATGAAAGGGGTCACCGGTCTCAGCATATCTGAAGTAATAGATTTTATCCAGTGCGTCTTGAAGATGATCCCAATCATCCTCTTTCAAGTGATAATCCTTATCAAATAGAAAATCCAGATCTATACCAAGACCCCACTTTTTATAATTGAATTCCTGAATGAAGCGGATTTGCGTGTATCGCAGGGAGTCTACTTCCACTCTGCCAAGCATGGTGGAGGAGCTGTATCGCGTGCTTGTTTTCACGGTGAAGGGCATATCCTGTGCGCTGATAAAAAGCGGGATAGCTATAAATAACAAGAGCATCAATTTCTTAAACATGGTTT